>NZ_JBHVKJ010000005.1:0-151826 GCF_042798275.1 Nocardioides sp. NPDC057767
GTCGCGCCCTTCCCCCCCGGCGCCCGTGGCGGCCAACCCCCCCCTAAACCCCCGCCGAGTCGGCTCGTCATGACGAGCCGACTCGGCGCTGGGTGGGGTGATCAGTAGTGACGTACGCAGTCACGCAGCGTGAGCGCGGTCTCCATGGCCGCTGCGGCGGCCTCGTAGCCCTTGTCCTCGTTGGATCCCTCGAGGCCGGCCCGATCGAGCGCCTGCTCCTCGTTGTCGCAGGTCAGCAAGCCGAAACCAACCGGAACGATGTGGTCGAGAGCGACCCGGTTCAGCCCGTCGGTGGCGGCCGAGCAGACGTAGTCGAAGTGCGGCGTGCCGCCACGGATGACGACCCCGAGCGCGACGATGGCGTCGTAGCCCGACTTGGCCAGCGCTGCCGCGGCGACCGGGAGCTCGAAGGCGCCGGGAACACGGACGACCGTCAGGCCGCCGACGGCGGCATCCTTCAGCGCCCGCTCCGCGCCGTTCAGCAGGCCGGTCATGACCTCGTCGTGCCAGCGCGCGGCCACCACGGCGACTCGCAGGTCGCTCGCGTCGACGACCTCGGGGGTCGGGGCTCCCTTGCCACTCATCGGTTCTCCTCGGAAAGTTTCGGCTCAGACAGATCGGGAAGCGCGTGACCCATCCGGTCACGCTTGGTCAGCAGGTAGGCGAGGTTGTGCTCGTTGGGTCGCGGGGTGAGCGGCACCCGCTCGGCGACCTCGACCCCGTACGCCTCCAGGTTGCTCACCTTCTCAGGGTTGTTGGTGAGCAGGCGTACCGAGTCGATCTTGAGGTCGCGCAGGATCTGGGAGGCGGAGCCGTAGTGGCGCGCGTCAGCTGGCAGGCCCAGGTCGAGGTTGGCGTCGACGGTGTCGCGGCCGCCGTCCTGGAGCTGGTAGGCCTGCAGCTTGGCGAGCAGCCCGATCCCGCGGCCCTCGTGACCGCGCAGGTAGACCACCACGCCGCAGCCCGCGTCCGAGATCCGCTCGAGCGCCTCACGCAGCTGGGGTCCGCAGTCGCAGCGCCGGGACCCGAACACGTCCCCGGTCAGGCACTCCGAGTGCACCCGGGCGAGCACCGGGTCGCACCCGGCGACGTCGCCGTAGACGAGCGCGACGTGCTCGACGCCGTCGTCGGTGGTGCGGTAGCCGTAGGCGGTGAACTCACCGAACTCCGTGGGCAGCCGGGTCACCGCCTTGCGCTCGACCAGCACCTCCGTACGTCGCCGGTAGGTGACCAGGTCGGCGATCGAGATCATCGCAAGGCCGTGCTCGTCGGCGAACTCGCGCAGCTGCGGGGCGCGCTGCATGGTGCCGTCGTCGTTGACGAGCTCGACGAGGGCGCCCGCGGGCTCCAGACCGGCCAGACGGGTCAGGTCGACGGCGGCCTCGGTGTGGCCGACCCGCACCAGCACTCCCCCGTCGCGGGCACGCAGCGGGAAGACGTGGCCCGGGCGGGTCAGATCTCCGGCCACCGAGGAAGGACCGGCCAACAGCCGGGTCGTGAGCGCCCGGTCGGCCGCCGAGATACCGGTCGAGACGCCTTCGCGGGCGTCGACCGAGACCGCGTACGCCGTCTGCTTGCGGTCCTCGTTGACACGAGTCATCGGGGGCAGCTCGAGAGCGTCGAGCCGGTCGCCCGGCAGCGCCACGCAGATCACGCCGGAGGACCAGCGGATCGCGAACGCCATCACCTCGGGGGTCGCGAGCTCGGCGGAGAAGATCAGGTCGCCCTCGTTCTCCCGGTCCTCGTCGTCGACGACCACGACCGGCTTCCCGGCCGCCAGGTCGGCGATCGCGTTCTCGACCGGATCCAGCCGGACCCCCACGTACTGCTGCTCCGTCATGACCGAACCCCTTCCGGTGAAGTCAGCACGAGCTTCTCCACGTGCTTGGCGATGATGTCGGTCTCAAGGTTGACCTCGTCGCCGACGGCCCGGAACCCGAGCGACGTTCGCGCCAGGGTCTCGGGGATGAGGCTGACCGTGAACGAGTCCTCGCCCACGGAGACGACGGTGAGGCTGATCCCGTCCACCGCGATCGAGCCCTTCTCGACGACGTAGCGCGCCAGCTCGGGAGGCAGGGAGATCGTGACGACCTCCCAGTGCGCGCTCGGCTCACGGGAGACGATGCGGCCGACGCCGTCGACGTGCCCCTGGACGATGTGACCGCCGAGGCGGGTGGTCGGGGTGACCGCGCGCTCCAGGTTGACCTGGTCGCCGACGGACACCGCATGCAGGCTGGTGCGCTTCAGCGTCTCCAGCATCACATCGGCGGTCCACTGTGACCTTTCCTCGGGCCCCGACCCGAGCGTGGCAACCGTCAGGCAGCAGCCGTTGACCGCGATGGAGGCGCCCAGCTCGGCGTCCGACAGCACCGTGGTGGCGGAGATGGTCAGGCGTACGGCGTCGCCCTGGTCCTCGATCCCGGCGACGGTGCCGAGCTCCTCAACAATCCCGGTGAACATCACCGCTCCCCTCTGTATTGGTTTTCTTGGGCTGGTTCCAGAACGAACCGAACGTTCGGCTCCTCGCCCGGAGCGGCCGGTGCGAGCACGTCGACAGAACGAACCCGCGGCCGGAAGGCGTCGGAGATGGTGGTGATCCCGAGGTCGGCGACGGCCGCGCGGCCCGCGCCGAGCAGGAACGGGGCGACGTAGACGACGATCTCGTCCACGAGTCCCGCCTCCAGGAAGGCCGCGGCCAGCGTCGGCCCGCCCTCGAGGAAGACATGGCGGCGCTCCCGCTGCCACAAGGCGGCCAGCGCCGAGTGCGGGTCGCGGGTGCGCAGGTGCAGCGAGGGCGCCTGGGCGTCGAAGATCCGGCGGTCCTCGGGCAGGTCGCGCTCCCCCATGACGACCCGCAGCGGCTGTACGCCGACCGGCCGGTCCTCCAGGTCGCGCACCGTCAGGGCGGGGTCGTCGACCGCGACCGTGTTGGTCCCGACCAGCATCGTGTCGCTCAGCGCACGCAGCTTGTGGGTGTCGAGCCGCGCGGCCCGCGAGGAGACCCAGCGCGAGGTGCCGTCGGCGGCGGCGCTGCGTCCGTCGAGGGTGGTGGCGAACTTCCAGGTGACGTAGGGGCGCTGCAGCTCGGCCGCCCGCGTCCAGACCCGATTGAGCTCACGGGACTCGGCTGCGTACAGGCCCTGCTCGACCTCGATCCCGGCCTCCTTCAGCCGCTCCGCTCCCCCGGCGGCGACCGGGTTCGGATCGGCCTGGGCGTAGACGACACGGGCCACGCCGGCCTCGATGAGAGCCTGTGAGCAGGGGCCGGTGCGGCCGGTGTGGTTGCACGGCTCGAGGGTCACGACGGCGGTCGCTCCGCGTGCCGCCTCCCCGGCCTTCGACAGCGCGTCGACCTCGGCGTGCGGGGTGCCGGGCCCGCGGTGGAACCCCTCGGCGATCATCGATCCGTCCGCTCCCAGGAGTACGCAGCCCACCCGTGGGTTCGGATAGGTGGCGGGTCCCGGGGCGCCGATCGCAGCGGCCAGGTCCAGGGCGCGACGCATCGCCCCCGGCTCCGGGTCACGCTGGTCCAAGCACTTCATCTGATCCCCTCTGGTCCGTCTCACGGACTCCGGGGTCAGGCCGAGACATCGCGCCACGCCCTGGTCTCAGAGCGGTCACGACGAATCGGGCTGCGTGCGTCTTCCCATCCGGACTTTAACCGTCGGTCCAGGATTCTCACCTGGTCAACCGATGACTGGCTGCCATCGGGTCGCGGACTTCTGAGCCCCCAGAATTGGTAGAGGGACTCAGTCACCGCCGGCTCGGAATTTCACCGACCCCAGAGCACGCGAGCACAAGCTCGTCTGGAACCAGTGTGCCATACCGGTGGCACGACGCCGGATCAGGCGTCAGTGACTGAGACGGCCTTGTCCCGCAGCGCGTTGACCATCGCGTCGGGATCGTCGGCCGAGTAGACGGCGGAGCCGGCGACGAAGACGTCGGCTCCGGCCTCGGCGCAACGCTCGATCGTCTCCAGCGAGACACCGCCGTCGACCTGCAGCCAGGTCTCGACCCCGGCCTTGTCCATCATCGCCCGCGCCCGGCGGATCTTCGGCAGCACCAGATCGAGGAACTTCTGTCCGCCGAAGCCTGGCTCGACGGTCATCAGCAGCACCATGTCGAGCTCGGCCAGCATGTCCTCGTAGGGCTCGATCGGGGTCGCCGGCTTGAGCGCCATCGAGGCACGGGCGCCCTTCGCCCGGATCTCGCGGGCCAGCCGCACCGGGGCCTTGGTGGCCTCGACGTGGAAGGTCACCGAGCCGCACCCGGCCTCGACGTAGGCCGGGGCCTCGCGGTCGGCGTTCTCGATCATCAGGTGGGCGTCCAGCGGCACCGACGTGGACCGCGCGATCGCCTCGACCATCGTCGGCCCGAAGGTCAGGTTGGGCACGAAGTGGTTGTCCATCACGTCGACATGGATCCAGTCGGCGCTGGGGATCCGGGCGACCTCGGCCCCGAGGGCGGCGAAATCGGCGTTGAGGATGGACGGAGTGATCTGGATGTGGCCCACGAAAGGCACCCTAGATGACCCTGAGGGCTCAGAGGGCAGCCAGGTCGGCGTACGTCATCCCCTCGAGCGTGTCGCGGAAGACCCGGCGCTCGCCGGGGGCGACGGGGACGTGGTTCTCGATGACCAGGACGGTGCAGCCGGCGGCCTCGGCGGAGCGGGCGCCGGTGTTGGAGTCCTCCACCGCGATGGTGTCCTCGGCCGCGACGCCGAGGGCGGCGGCCGCGGTCAGGTAGGGCTCGGGGTGCGGCTTGCCGTTGGCGACCATGTCACCGGTGACGATCACCTTGAAGGTGCCCTCGGGAAGCTCCTTGAGGATGGGGCCGACGAAGCGGGCGTACGACATCGTCACCAGCGCGCACGGCACTCCCTGCTCGAACAGATCGGTGAGCAGCTCGCGCGCGCCCGGGCGCCACGGCACCTCGCGCTCGACCTGCTCGACCACGCCGTCGAGCAGCATCTCGACGATCTCCTCCGGCTCGTGCGGAAGGCCCATCCCCTCCTTGATCAGCCGCGCCGACTCGATCAGCGCGTTGCCGACCAGCTCCATCGCCTGCTCCTCGGACCAGGTCGCCCCGAAGCGCTCGGCGATCGCGTACTCGGCGGCGACCCAATAGGGCTCGGTGTCGACCAGGGTGCCGTCCATGTCCATGAGAACAGCCGCAGGTTTCATGGCGGGAATCTTGCCACAGCGTCTTTGCCCTGCTGATCGGTGCCCGGGCCGCCTCACGGCCTCAGCGGACGTACTCGTCGAAGGTTTGCTGGCCGAGGAACGGGGCGACGTGCTGGGCGAGGATCCCGACCGGGACGGTCTCGCGCTTAAGCACGCCGTACTCCTCGGGCCAGCTGCCGTCGCGGGGCAGCTTGAAGGAGCCCATCAGCATGTCGATCACCGGCAGGTGGATGGCGTAGTTGCGGTCCCAGTAGTCGAGGTGCCGGGCGTGGTGCCAGTGGTGGTAGCGGGGCAGCACGATCAGATACTCGAGGAGGCCGAACCGGACGCCGATGTTGGCGTGGGCGACGACCGCCTGGATGCCGACCAGCACGGCGTACGCGTTGACGACCGAGGTCGAGAAGCCGAGGAACAGCAGCGGCAGCAGGACGATGCTGCGGGTCAGCACGGTCTCGACGAAGTGCACCCGCGAGCCGGCCAGCCAGTCGAGCTCGGGGCTGGAGTGGTGCACCGCGTGGAAGCGCCACAGCACCATGATCCGGTGGTAGCAGCGGTGCAGGACCGCCTGGGCGAGGTCGGCGAGGAAGACCGCGAGCAGGAACGCCACCACGAACGGCAGGTCGGAGATCCAGGCCTGCTGCGCCTCGACAAGGGGTCTCGACAAGCTCGACCACCGGGCGGTCGAGACCACCAGGGACGTCGAGGTGGTGACCAGGATCAGGATGAGCTGGACGAGGACGTGGCTCATGAAGAAGTAGCACGCGTCGGTGCGCCAGCCGGGCCGGAAGACCGGCACCGGACGCCGGGCGAAGGCGTGCTCGAGCGGGATGAAGACCAGCGCCGAGAAGAACAGCGCAAGCACGAACCAGTCGAGACCGAGCGAGAACGGCGTGTCCTTCACCGGGCCGTCGAACGGCACCTCGATGCCGCCCAGCAGCACCGCCACCGTCGCCGTGCCGACACCGGTGAACGCCATCCGCTTGTGCTGGTCGCGCAGCACCGCGATCGTGCCGGCGAAGAACGCCGCCGCGAGGCCGATCAGGAGCAGCGTACGGGCGAAGTCCTCGGTGTAGATCGCTCGGAACTCACGGCTGGTCAGCAGCTCCGGGAAGTGGAAGCAGAGCACCGTGGCCAAGCTCAGAATGCCCAGGAAGCACGAGGCGGCGGGGGCGAGCAGGTGGTGGCGCAGCAGGGACGTGGACATGTCAGAAATTCTGGCCGCGGGCGTTCCTCACCGCCTGAGTCCACGTACTCAACTCACCTGCCGGTCTCGACGCGCCGGAGCCGGATGCGAATCCGTCTGACGCCTCGACCGGACTGTTAGCGTGAGCGGGCCAGCCGAGGCGAGCAGGGCCCGATGAAGAGGTGGATCGATGGTGCGCTGCATCGCGGTGTTGCTGTGCACAGCGCTGAGCGCGCTGGTCATGGTCGGCGTCATCGCTCCCCCGGCCGCAGCCGAGCCCGACGATGTCACCGACGCCGAGGCCCAGCTGGCCGAGCGATACGCCCCGGTGATGATGCTGGTCGACCAGCCCGAGGCCTGCGGCCCCGGTGAGCCGTACGTCCCCAGCGATGTCGACGCCATGATGGGTGAGAGCTCGGTGGCTCTGCGCGGCCCCTGGACGGATCGCGACCTGATCACCGTCGGGCCCACCGCCGAGCAGCTCTCGGCCGGTCTCGAAGGGTATGCGCTCGACGAGCCCGGCAACCCGCTCAAGCCCGGGTGTGACTACGAGCGGTGGGCGACACGCGTGTGGGGATCGGACCCACAACCCACCATCTACGCTCATGTGGCCACCGAGGCCGGGATCGAGGACCGGATCGCGGTCCAGTACTTCTTCTTCTACCCGTTCAACGACTACAACAACAAGCACGAGGCCGACTGGGAGCGCATCCAGGTCGAGTTCCCCGTCGGTGACGTCCAAGCGGCGTTGGAGACGGACCCCGACCGGGTCTTCTACGCCCAGCACTACGGCGCCGAACGGTCTCTCTGGGACGACGACAAGCTTCAGATCGCGGACGAGACGCACCCGGTCGTCTTCGTCTCGGCCGGCTCCCATGCCAGCCAGTACGACGAAGGCCTCTACCTGGGCCGGTCGGCCGCCGAGGGGTTCGGCTGCGACACCACCATCGGCCCGCACCACGACGTCCGTCCCGAGGTCCGTACGATCCCCCAGGATCCCGCGGCAGCGGCCGAGGCGTATCCGTGGATCACCTACCGCGGCCACTGGGGCGAGATCGGTCCGCAACGGTTCTACGAGGGACCGACCGGCCCGAACATGAAGCAGGCGTGGAACAAGCCGATCACGTGGTCTGACAAGGCACGTGACCACAGCTTCTCGCTGCCCGGCGCCGAGGTGGCCGGCAGCGAGGCCGGCGCCTACTTCTGCACCCTGGTCTCCTCAGGATCGGATGCGTTCCGCCAGTTCTCCGCCGACCCCACGCCGACCCTGCTGATCCTTCTGGCCGTGCTGTTCGCCCTCGGTTGGGTCGTACGCCGCTCCGGTTGGGCCGAGGCCACGCCGCTTCCCGTCGTCGCCCGTCGCCGCCCCGGGCAGGTCGTGGCCGCCGCCCTGAAGATGCTGGCCCGCCACTGGCGGGTGTTCCTCGTGGTCGCCGCCCCTGCGGCGGCCGCATCGGTGGCCTCGTCGGTGATCGCCGCACTGATCCCGCCGGGAGCCTGGTGGTGGTCGGCGTTGTCCGGCGCTGTCCTGCTCGTCCTCGTACTCTCGCTGGCCTGGGCTCAGGTCGCCTCGGCCCAAGCGGTCCTCGACCTGGGATCGGGCCGGTCGGTGACCCTCGGCTCCCTCGTGCGCCGGACCCGCGATCGGGCACCGGCGCTGCTGGCGACCGTTGCGCTGTGGGCGCTCATCGTGGTGCCAGTGTTCCTCACCGGGATCCTTCTCCCGGTCGCCCTGGCGCTCCTGGTCGCCTGGTCTCTGGTGCTGCCCGTCGTGCAGCTCGAGGGACGTTCGGGGTGGCGGGCGCTGCGCCGCAGCTGGGCTCTGGTACGCCCTCAGCTCCTCACCGTGCTGCTCGTCCTGGCCGTATCGGCAGCGCTGGTCTCGGTGCTCGGCGGGGTGCTCGCCGCGCTGGCGTTCGTCGTCTTCCCGGCCCCCTTCGGAGTGGTCAGCGGGATCCCACAGCTGGTCACGACCTTGGTCTGGCCGGTGACCGCTCTGCTCACCACCTACGCCTGGGCCAACGGCCGTGCACGCGAGAGCGACACGTCAGGCGCGACCGCGAGGAGCTGATCGGCGTCGGGGTGGTTTGTGGCCGTCCACCACCGAGCCTGTCCTCCGGCGGCTCGACCGACGGGGTCAGCCGACAGGAACGGGCTCGATCCGGTCGGTGCCCGCGTAGATGTTCATCGAGGTGCCGCGCAGGAAGCCGACCAGGGTGAGGCCGTTGTCGTCGGCCAGGTCGACGGCCAGCGAGGACGGGGCCGAGACCGCCGCGAGCAGCGGGATGCCGGCCATCACGGCCTTCTGGACGAGCTCGAAGGAGGCCCGGCCGCTGACCATCAGCATGCTGTTGCGCAGCGGCACCAGGCCCTCGCGCAGCGCGTGCCCGATCACCTTGTCGACGGCGTTGTGGCGACCGACGTCCTCGCGTACGCAGAGCAGGTTGCCCTCGGCGTCGAAGAGCCCCGCGGCGTGCAGGCCGCCGGTGCTGTCGAAGACGCGCTGCGCCTCCCGCAGCCGCTCCGGCAGGATGGCCAAGAGCTCCGGGGTTACCCGCAGAGTGTCGTCGGCGACGGACCAGGCCGAGGACGTACGCACCGCCTCGAGCGACGCCTTCCCGCACAGTCCGCACGAGGATGTCGTGTAGAAGCTGCGCTCCAGGGAGGCGTCCGGCGGCGGGACATGGGCGGCCAGGCCGACGTCGACCACGTTGTAGGTGTTGCCGCCGTCGGCGGTCGCACCGGCGCAGTAGCGGACGCTGGCGACGTCGTCGGCGGAGTGCACGACGCCCTCGCTGACCAGGAACCCGACCGCCAGGTCGAAGTCGCCGCCCGGGGTCCGCATGGTGACCGTCAGCGGCCGGCCGTCGACCCGGATCTCCATCGGCTCCTCGGCGGCCAGCTTGTCCGGCCGTCGCGAGATGACGCCGTCGCGCACGCGCATCACGGGCCGTCCAACTGTCACTCGTCCCATGTCAGCTCCTGTTGGGTGGGGTCCTGAGAAGTCGTGCTCTGTCGAGCCTTCGCGCGCACTCCGGCGTCGCAGCAGAAGCCCCGGCTGGTGCGCTTGAGGCAGAGGAGCCCGACGCACCGGCCGTCCTCGATCACCGCCAGCCTGCGGCGCCCGTGGGAGGTCATCCACACCCAGGTCGACCACAGGTCGGCGTACGGTGCGACCGTGCGGCCTCGCAGCGTCCCCATCGTCCTGGCCGGTCCATCCCCGCCCGTATCGACGTCGTGAGGCTCCACGACCGAGAGCAGCCGGCCGCCATCGACCACGAGCGCCGCGTGCACGTGTTCGTCGCCGAGGAGGTCGCGTACGTCGCGACCGGTCGCCGTGGCCGGAAGCAGCTTCGGCCTACGGACCATGGCATCGGCGACGGTCGCCTCGCCGGGCGCGTACGCGAGCCGTCCGCCGCCGAACTCGACCGCGCCCTGCCTGCGCGTGGTCGACTCCTCCATCCGCCTGGCGGCCACCTGTCCTCTTCTCGTTCGGGCTGCTGATCCTGGTGAACACAACGGTACGCGGTGCTCGCCGACCTCGTCGCTCGTCCCGGGTCGCGGGCCGCGACCACCCGAAGCGCTCCGCGGACCACTTCGGGTGGTCGCCGGGTGCCACCAGTTGGGCCGTCGACTCGGCACCGGATCGCTCAGCCACGTACGATCTGCCTACCCACGACTGGTGCCGGAGGTTCCGTGAACGAAATCCAGCTCAGCGACCTGAGTCTTGGACGCCATCTCGCCGAGGGCTCACAAGGCCGCATCATCGAGCTGGCCGACCATCCCGGGACGGTCGCGAAGCTCTACCGCACGCGGGAGCTGGGTCTCGTCGACGGCCGGGCTCTGGCCGAGCTGGTGCGCATCCGCGGGTTCGTCGTCAGCGAGGGTCTGCAGGTGGACCACTTCGCCGCCTGGCCGCACACGGTCGTGCTCGACGGGCTGCGTACGGCGGGCTTCCTGATGCAGCGGATCCACGAGCCGTTCCTGGCCGGGTTCGGGCCCACCACCGCGCTGGCGGAGCTGGGGCTGCTCGTGGACTCGGGAGACGTACCGAGTCCCGGGGTCTACGAGCGGGTGCTGCTGATGCGGGCGCTGGCCGCGGTGATGGACGCCCTGCACCGGCAGGGCCTCGTCCTCGGAGACCTCTCTCCGCGCAACATCGCCTGGTCGGTCTCGCCGGTGCCCCGCGTGATGCTGCTCGACTGCGACGGGATCCGTCCGGCCGGCGAGGACGGTGTGCTTCCGCCCGCCGACACCCGTGGCTGGGAGGACCCGAGCAACGTCGGCCGGCCGCCCACCGCCGACAGCGACCGGTTCAAGCTCGCCCTGACGATCGCCCGGGTGCTGACCGGCAACCGCAACGCCGCTCCCGCCCTCAGGCCCGACCTGACCTTCGCCGGCGAGGCCGGCATCCTGGTCGGCCCGCTCACCCGGCTGATGGACCAGGCCGCCGGTCCTCCCGGGCTCCGCCCGACCGCGTCGCAGTGGGCCACCGTCCTGGACGTACGCGGTCCCTGGGCCGGCGCGGTTCCGCCGATGCCTCAGCCGCCGATGCCCCCGACGATGCCCTCGACGATGCCGCCGCCACCGGCGGCGCCTCAGGCGATGCGCTCCCGCGGGCCCTCGCCCAGCGGAGAGATCCTGAGGCCCTTCCGCCGTCAGTCGCGCTGAGGGCTCGGTCTCAGGTCGCCGACCAGCCGGACCACCGCGTCACCTCGATGACGATCACCGGCCCTGCCGGTGGCCGCGCGCGGTAGTCGGCGTACTTCGCGACCAGCGGGGCGAGGTCGTGGCTGGCGTGCACGCGCGCGACGCCGTCGGCACGGGCCCACCACAGCTGCGACCAGTCGTCGTCGTAGGCATCGACCAGCAGCGACACCGCCGGGTTGGCCTCGATGTCGGCCAGCCGGCGCAGCCGGGTCGTCGACTTGGGCTTGTGGTCGACCGCGGTGAGGATCGCCTCTCCCGCGAGGGCGAACACGATCGGCACGATCCGCGGAGCACCGTCGGCCGACACCGTCGCCAGGCGCGCCACCCGGGCGTCGGCGAAGCGCTCCCGGACCCACCGCTCCTCGTGTCGCACCGCTCGAGCCTATCCGCCTCGACGCCGGTGACCCTGTGCCCGGCGGCTACCGTGTCCCGCATGGCTCCCGACCTCCTCGCCCGTGCTGCCCGCTGAGGCCGAGCGGCTGCTCACCGTCGATCTGGTGGAGTGGCTGGCCGACCTGGTGGATCCGTCGCTGCTGCGCCGGGAGTCGCCGAAGGCTCAGCTGCAGGGGCTTCGCAGCGCGGTCGTCCACCGGGTCGGGGTGAACGAGGCCTCGGCGCTGCTCCACTTCCGCGACGAGCTGGAGCACAACCCGCTGCCCCTGCGCGACCACGACAGCCTGCGGCTGGTGCTCGTCACCAGCCGGGGCGAGGACCTCGCGGTCGACGACGTCGAGTTCGTCGACTGGAGCCGCGACGACGACTGCCTGCGCTGCCGGACGGCGCTGGAGAGCTGGGTGCCGCCCGCCTTCGACCCGACCTCCCGGATCACCGCGGTCGGAGGTCTCCACATCGCCTACGACCACGCCGACCGGGCCGGGATGGAGCCCGAGGAGCTTCTGGCCCGGCTCCGGCCGGCGGTGGCCGAGGCCAACGCCGCACTCGGGGCGTGGGACGCGTCGACCGTCGGTGCTTACTGGTATCCCGGCACCGACACCTGGGCCCACGTGATCCCGCTCGCCCTGGACCCCGAGCGTGACCCGGTGGCGGGCGTGCTCACCCGCCACCCGGACGGCTACCACCTCGTCACGATCCTGACGCGGCGTACGGCCTTCTGGAACGTGGTCAGCGTCGGTCAGGTCCCGCCGGCGTGGCTGGACAACCCCGAGGATCAGTCCTCGGGGTCGTAGCCCAGGTTCGGCGAGAGCCAGCGCTCGGCCTCGGCCATCGTCCAACCCTTGCGCTGGGCGTAGTCGGCGACCTGGTCCTGACCGAGGCGGCCCACGACGAAGTACTGGGAGTCGGGGTGCCCGTAGTAGATCCCGGAGACCGACGCACCCGGCCACATCGCCATCGACTCGGTGAGCTCGATGCCGGTGCTCTTCTCGACGTCGAGGAGCGACCAGATGGTCTGCTTCTCGGTGTGGTCGGGACAGGCCGGGTAGCCCGGGGCGGGCCGGACACCGGCGTACTTCTCCGCGATCAGGTCCTCGTTGGGCAGGTGGCCGTCGCCGCCCTCGTCGGCGGCGTAGCCCCAGAACTCGGTGCGTACGCGCTGATGGAGCCGCTCCGCGAACGCCTCGGCCAGGCGGTCGGCGAGCGCCTCCAGCATGATCGCGGAGTAGTCGTCGAGCTCCTCCTTGAACGCCATCACCCGCTCGGGCAGGCCGATGCCGGCGGTGACCGCGAAGGCGCCGACGTGGTCGGAACCCTCGCCGACGGGCGCGACGTAGTCGGCCAGCGACTTGTTGGCCACGCCCGCCCGGTGCTGGCCCTGCTGACGCAGCTGGAACAGCGTGGCCCGCTCCTCGGTGCGGGAGTCGTCGGTGTAGACGACCACGTCCTCACCGGTCGAGTTGGCCGGGAAGAGGCCGTAGACGCCGCGCGCCTCGAGCCACTTCTCCTCGATGATCCTGTCGAGCATCTCCTGCGCGTCGTCGAAGAGCTTGCGCGCGGCCTCGCCCGTGGCGGGGTTGTTGAGGATGTCGGGGAAGCGGCCCTTCATCTCCCAGGCGTTGAAGAACGGCTGCCAGTCGATGTAGTCGCGCAGCTCGGCGATCGGGTAATCGAGGAGCGTGTGGACGCCGGGCTGCGAGGGGGCCGCCGGCAGTGTCGAGAAGTCGACCTCCGGCTTGTTGGCCTTCGCCTGGACGTACGTCAGGGACGCCCGCTCGCTCCGCTCGGCATGCCGCGCGCGCAGCGAGTCGTAGTCGACCTTGACCTCGGCCATCAGCTTCTCGCGCCGGCCGGCGTCGAGGAGGGCGGCCGCGGTGGGCACGGAGCGCGAGGCGTCCTTGACCCAGACGACCGGACCGTCGTAGGCCTTGTCGATCTTCACCGCGGTGTGAGCCCGCGAGGTGGTCGCACCGCCGATGAGGAGCGGCAGGTCGAGCCCGACGCGCTGCATCTCGGTGGCGAAGCCGACCATCTCGTCCAGCGACGGTGTGATCAGACCGGAGAGACCGATGATGTCGGCGTCGTGCTCCTTGGCCGCGTCGAGGATCTTCTGCGCCGGCACCATCACGCCGAGGTCGATCACCTCGTAGTTGTTGCACTGCAGCACGACCCCGACGATGTTCTTGCCGATGTCGTGGACATCGCCCTTGACCGTGGCCATCACGATCGTGCCGTTCTTGGTCTCGGCGTCACCGGGCTGCTTCTCGGCCTCGATGAACGGGATCAGGTAGGCGACCGCCTTCTTCATCACCCGGGCGCTCTTGACGACCTGCGGGAGGAACATCTTGCCGGCACCGAACAGGTCGCCGACCACGTTCATGCCGTCCATCAGCGGGCCCTCGATGACCTCGATCGGACGGCCACCGCGAGCCGAGATCTCGGCGCGGAGCTCCTCGGTGTCGGCCTCGACGTAGGCGTCCAGGCCCTTCACCAGGGCGTGGGTGATCCGCTCGCCCACCGGCAGCTCGCGCCAGGCCTCGGCCTTGGCCTCCGCCTCAGGTGAGTCCTTGTTGTACTTCGAGGCGATCTCCAGCAGCCGCTCGGCGGCATCGGCACGCCGGTTGAGGATGACGTCCTCGATGCGGTCGCGCAGCTCGGGGTCGACCTCGGAGTAGGGCACCAGCGCGCCGGCGTTGACGATGCCCATGTCCAGGCCCGCCTCGATCGCGTGGTAGAGGAAGACCGCGTGGATCGCCTCGCGCACGGGGTTGTTGCCGCGGAAGGAGAAGCTCACGTTCGAGATGCCGCCGGAGACCTTGGCGCCGGGGAGGTTCTGCTTGATCCAGCGAACCGCCTCGATGAAGTCGACGCCGTAGGTCGCATGCTCCTCGATCCCGGTCGCGACCGCGAACACGTTGGGGTCGAAGATGATGTCCTCGGGGTCGAAGCCGACCTCGTCGACGAGGATCCGGTAGGCCCGCTCACAGACCGCGATCCGGCGCTCGTAGGAGTCGGCCTGGCCGTCCTCGTCGAAGGCCATCACGACCGCGGCCGCGCCGTAGCGCTTGCACAGCTCGGCGTGCTCGACGAAGGACTCGACGCCCTCCTTGAGCGAGATCGAGTTGACGATCGGCTTGCCCTGGACGAGCTTCAGGCCGGCCTCGATGACCTCCCACTTGGAGGAGTCGATCATGATCGGGACCCGGGAGATGTCGGGCTCGGAGGCGATCAGCGTCAGGAACCGGGTCATCGCCGCGACCCCGTCGATCATGCCCTCGTCCATGTTGACGTCGATGACCTGGGCGCCGTTCTCGACCTGCTGGGCGGCGACCGAGAGCGCGGTGTCGTAGTCACCGGCCTTGATCAGGTTGCGGAACTTGGCCGACCCGGTGATGTTGGTCCGCTCCCCCACGTTGACGAAGAGGCTCTCCTCGGTCACGGAGAACGGCTCCAGACCGGAGAGCCGCAGCGCCGGCTCGACCGCGGGGACCTCCCGAGGCGCGACCGCCTCGACCTGCTTGGCGATCTCGGCGATGTGGGCCGGGGTGGTGCCGCAGCAGCCGCCGACCAGGTTCACGAAGCCGGCGGTGGCGAACTCGTGGACGTGCCCGGCGGTGTCGGAGGGGCCTTCGTCGTACTCGCCGAAGGCGTTGGGCAGCCCGGCGTTCGGGTAGCAGGAGACGAACGCGTCAGCTACCCGGGCGAGCTCGGCGATGTAGGGACGCATCTCCTGGGCGCCGAGCGCACAGTTGAGGCCGACGAGGAGCGGCTCGGCGTGGCGTACGGAATCCCAGAACGCCTCGGTGACCTGCCCGGACAGCGTGCGGCCGCTGGCGTCGGTGATGGTGCCGGAGATGACGACGGGCCAGCGGCGGCCGTACTCCTCGAAGACCTGCTGGACGCCGAAGATCGCGGCCTTGGCGTTGAGGGTGTCGAAGATGGTCTCGATGAAGATCAGGTCGGAGCCGCCCTCGAGGAGCGCGCGGGTCGCCTCGGCGTAGGCGTCGCGGAGCTGCTCGTAGGTGATGTTGCGGGCGCCGGGGTCGTTCACGTCCGGGCTGATCGAGGCCGTACGCGACGTGGGGCCGAGCGCGCCGGCGACGTAGCGCGGCTTCTCGGGGGTCGAGTATGCGTCCGCGGCGGCACGGGCCAGGCGGGCCGCCTCGAAGTTGAGCTCGTAGGCGAGGTCGACCATGTCGTAGTCGATCAGCGAGACCGCGTTGGCGTTGAACGTGTTGGTCTCGATGATGTCCGCGCCGGCCTCGAGGTATTCGCGGTGGATGCCCTCGATGATCTGCGGCTGCGTCAGGTTGAGCAGGTCGTTGTTTCCGATCAGGTCGGTGTGCCAGTCCTTGAACCGCTCGCCGCGGTAGCCCGCCTCGTCAGGTCGGTCACGTTGGATCGCAGTGCCCATCGCGCCGTCGAGCACCATGATCCGCTCCTTGAGGGTGGCGGTCAGGGTCTCGGTGACATCAGGGCGCAGACTCACTCTTGTTTCCTCTCCCGGGCGGGCACGGTGGTGTGCTCGGCTTTGCCTGAAACACGCTACGGCGTAGGTGCGCGGGCAACGCCATCTCATTCCGCATCCTGACACCCGTGGTCCACCAGGTGGGAATTCATGAGGTGTACGCAGGGTGAACGGCGTCGTCGGGCTGGTCCGCATGACTAGGGTGGAGACGTGATCGAGATCGAAGAGACCCGCGACCTGGTCGATCCTGTGGTGATCGCCGCGTTCGAGGGATGGAACGACGCGGCCGACGCCGCCTCCGGCACGGTTGACCATCTGATGGATGTCTGGCACGCGCGGGTCGTGGCCGAGATCGATCCCGAGGACTTCTACGACTATCAGGTCAACCGGCCCACGACCGGCACCGACGAGAACGGGTTCCGCACGATCACCTGGCCCACCACCCAGGTCGCCGTCTGCTCCCCGCCCGACCTGGATCGCGACATCATCCTGGTGCGCGGCATCGAGCCCAACATGCGCTGGAAGCAGTTCGTCAGCGAGATCCTGGAGTGCGTCGACGACCTCGGCGGCCAGCTCGTGGTGACCCTGGGCGCGCTGCTCGCCGACGCGCCGCACACCCGCCCGATCCCCGTCTCCGGCACCGCCACGGAGCCCGACCTCGTCGACCGGCTCAAGCTCGACTCGCCGTCCTACGAGGGACCGACCGGAATCGTCGGTGTGCTCCAGGAGGCCTGCGTCCAGAGCGACATCCCCGCGGTCTCCTACTGGGCAGCGGTCCCCCACTACGTCGCCGCTCCGCCCTGCCCGAAGGCCACCCTCGCGATCATCAACAAGCTCGAGGACCTGCTGCAGTGCTCCATCCCCCTCGGCGACCTCCCCGAGGACTCCCGAGCCTGGGAGCGTGGCGTCAACGACCTCGCCGAGGAGGACGAGGACGTCTCCGACTACGTACGCTCCCTGGAGGAGGCCCGCGACACCGCCGACCTCCCCGAGGCCTCCGGTGACGCGATCGCCCGGGAGTTCGAGCGCTACCTCAAGCGCCGCACCGACGACTCATAGACGCTGGTCGAGCCCGCGAGCGCAAGCGAGCGGTGTCGAGACCAACACGGCCCGTCGGCGCTCGATAGGACCGTGTTGGTCTCGACACGCCTTCGCCTAGCGGCTCCGGCGGCTCGACCAGCGGGTGTACGTCAGAGCTTGATGCCCAGCGCTGCGTCGACGACCTTGGCGATGGTCTCCCCGGCCAGAGCGTCGGAGGTCTCGGCGAGACCGCCCTCGCCGAGCGTCGCGGCGACCCAGGCGTCGACGGCCTGGACGGCACGCGGCGCGTCGAGGTCGTCGGCCAGGGCACCCAGGACGGTCTCGACGACCGGGGCGGCGGGGGCGCCGCGGCCGAGGGCGACTGCCTTGCGCCACTCGGCGATCTTGTCGACGGCGTCGAAGAGCTTGGCGTCGGTCCACTCCCAGTCGTCGCGGTAGTGGTGGCCCAGGAGCACCAGCCGGATCGCCATCGGGTCGATCTCGGAGTTGCGCAGGGCGGAGACGAAGACGAGGTTGCCGCGCGACTTGGACATCTTGTGACCGTCGTAGGACACCATCCCGCCGTGGGTGTAGATCTCGGCGAAGTCCTTGCCTGCGGAGCGGGCGTGGGAGCCGGACATCTCGTGGTGCGGGAAGACCAGGTCGGAGCCGCCGGCCTGGACGGTGAACCCGGCGCCCAGGTGCTCCAGCGCGATCGCGGTGCACTCGACGTGCCAGCCGGGGCGACCCGGGCCGTAGGGCGAGGGCCAGGCGGGCTCGCCCGGGCGCTCGGCGCGCCACAGCAGCGGGTCGAGGGGGTCCTTCTTGCCGGGCCGATCGGGGTCGCCGCCGCGCTCACCGAAGAGCTCGAGCATCTCCTCACGAGACATCCGCGACTCCTCACCGAAGGCGTCGTCGACAGCGACCGAGGCGTAGACGTCCTCGTCGACCTTGTAGATCGCGCCGGCCTCCTCGAGCTCGCCGATCAGCGAGACCACCAACGGGATCGACTCGACGGCGCCGATGTAGTGCTGCGGCGGAACGACCCGCAGCGCCTCCATGTCCTGACGGAAGAGCTCGGTCTCGCGCTCGGCGAGCGCCTCCCACGCGATCCCGACCTTGTCGGCGCGCTCGAGCAGCGGATCGTCGACGTCGGTGACGTTCTGGGTGTAGCCGACCTCGTAGCCGGCGTTGAGCCACGCCCGGTGAAGCAGGTCGAAGGCGACGTAGGTGTTGGCGTGACCGATGTGGGTCGCGTCGTAGGGCGTGATGCCACACACGTAGAGCGACCGGCGGCCCTGACCCTTCGTCGGGACGACGGCATCCCGTTGATGGTCATAGACCTGCACCTCGGGCCCTTTGACGGACAGTTCTGGGACTTCGGGTGCAGACCATGCGCGCATGGGTGCAGCCTACTTGGCGAGGCCCACGTGTCTCAGAAGGGCGGCCACGGGATGACATGTCGGTCGTATCCCGGCCGCGGGAAGGAACCTTCGGCGAGCAGCCTCTCGCAGCGGTGACCGAGCGCCTCGACCTCCCGACCCGTGAGGTACGCAGCAAGCCCCCGCCCCAGTGCACCGGAGAGCCCCGCATGGACCGTCCGGATACCGGCGAGCTCCTCGTCGGAGAAGCCCAGCCCGTGCCATCCCCACAGGACGGTGCGCAGCTTCGGCTCCTCGTGGAAGGTGAGCCCGTGGTCGCAGCCGTAGCGGCGCCCACCGGCGAGCGGCAGGACGTGACCACCCTTGCGGTCGGCGTTGTTGGTGATCGCGTCGAAGAGGGCCATCCGCCGCAGTTCGGGCGTGTCCTCGTGAACCAGGGTCACCACCCGGTCGTGCTCGTCGAACCCGTCGAAGACCCTCAGGTAGCCGGACGGCACCTCGCCCTCGGGCACGATCGTGACGGGCTCGACGCTCTCGTCGGCGTCGACCCAGCGCTGGATCATCCCGGGGCCGTGCGGCCCGTCACCGAGCCAGGTCTCGGGAACCACCGACCAGCCCAGCGTCTCGGAGACGAGGTAGGCGGCGACCTCGCGATGCGCGAGCTGGCCGTCGGGGAAGTCCCACAGCGGCCGCTCCCCCGCGATCGGCTTGTAGACCACCTCGGAATCGTCGAGCGTGGCCAGGAACGTCGCGTTGGAGGCGGTCGTCAGCCGCCCGATGAGCTCCATGGCCCCTCCGCTTCGCGGGGCGCTGTGCTCGATCTCCGACGCCGGCTCCACAGGATCAGACCGGGTCACGCCGCTTGAACCCGTTCGCCCGGACGCACAGGTGCCCCTCGGGGTCGATCGGGTTGCCGCAGAACGGGCAGTTGGGACGCCCGGCACCCAGCACCGCCTCGGCCCGCTTCACGAAGGCGCGGGCGTTGCGCGGAGCGATCCGCACCAGGAGCACCTCGTCGGGCTCCGGCTCGTCCAGCTCGATGGCCGCCACCGCGTCCTCGTCGACAAGCGCGCCCGACTCGTCGACCTCGGCGATGATCTCGGTCTCGTTGATGGGGAAGACCTCGAGGACCACCTTGTCCTCGTCGGGGTCCCAGGCCAGCGTCATCGTGCCGGCGCGGAACTCCTCCTCGATCGGCTGCTCCAGCGGTCCGTTGTCGTCGAGGTCGTAGGGAGCAACAGCCGGCACCACGGCGGGGGCCGACTTCATCACCTCGTCGAGGAGCTCGTCGAGACGCTCGGCGAGCACGCTGACCTGCTGCTTCTCCAGGGCCACCGAGACGACCCGGGCTCCCTCGCGCGCCTGGAGGAAGAACGTCCGCGCTCCGGGCTCGCCGACGGTGCCGACGACGAATCGCTCGGGCGGATCGAAGGCGTGCATCACAGGCATGCACAAACCTTATCCAGCAGAGTCCAAACCGTCGCCGGGACCCGCGCCCCCACCCACGACGGCGTCGTCGTTGCGTCGGCGCGACGGCTTGCGTCCCTTCTTGGCCGCCGGCTTCGGCGCCAGCCAGGACAGGTCGCCGGCATGGGTGTTCGTGGCCAGAACCGAGGGGCGTCCCTCGCCGTAGCGGACCACGGAGATCGAGGCCGGGTCGACGTGCAGCCGCTGGAAGAGGTCGAGGTGCATGCCGAGCGCGTCGGCCAGGATCGACTTGATCAGGTCGCCGTGGCTCACGCACAGCCAGACCGCCGAGTCTCCGTGGGCTGCGGTGACGGCGGCGTCGTGGCGGCGTACGGCCGCGACTCCCCGGGCCTGCATCGCGGGCATCGACTCGCCGCCGGGGAAGGTGACCGCCGAGGGCTGGGTCTGCACGGTCTTCCACAGCTTGCGGCGCGCCAGCGTGGTGATCTTCTCCCCCTGCCACTCGCCGTAGTCGCACTCGGAGACGCCGTCCTCGACGACGACGGCCGGCTGCTCGGCGCGCCCCTCCAGGATCACCGACAGCGTCTGCTGGCAGCGCTCCATCGGGCTGGTGACCGCCAGCGCCAGCGGGACCGGCGCGATCCGCTCGGCCGCCTTGGCGGCCTGCTCCAGGCCGCGCTCGTCCAGCCTCACGCCGGGGAGCCTTCCGGCCAGGGTGCCGGATGCGTTCGCCGTCGTACGGCCGTGTCTCACCAGGATCATCGTCGCCACGGTTGGCGACCCTATCCATCCCGCCGAAGCCGGCCCACAACGCCGGGCGGTATGCCCTAACCTGACAACGTGATCGTCGACAGCGCTCTCTATCGCGCCGGTGAGCGTGACAGGACCGCCTGCGCGCCCCACGACTACGCCACCCTGCGCAGCGGGGTGAAGGACGAGGGCGACTTCGTGTGGCTCGGGCTCTACCAGCCCAGCCAGTACGAGCTCGACGAGGTCGCCAAGGCCTTCGGCCTGCATCCGCTCGCCGTGGAGGACGCCCTCACCGCCCACCAGCGGCCCAAGCTGGAGCGCTACGAGGGCGGGATGTTCCTGGTCGTCAAGACGCTCTGGTACGTCGACGCCGAGGACGCCGTCGAGACCGGCGAGGTCGCCTTCTTCATCGGCACCGACTACGTCATCACGGTCCGCCACGGCCGCGGGTCCCGGCTCGCGCCGGCCCGTGAGCTGCTGGAGACCAGCGACGAGCAGCTCCTCACCGAGGGCTCCTACTCCGCGGTCTACGCGGTCGTGGACTACATCGTCGACGCCTACGTCGACGTCGCCAACGAGCTCACCAAGGACGTCGACGAGGTCGAGACCTCCGTCTTCTCCGACGAGCGCACCCACGACTCGGCCCGGATCTATCGTCTGCGTCGCGAGCTCGCAGAGGTACGCCGCGCGGTGATGCCGCTGCGGGAGCCGGTGCGCCGCTTCGCGAACGGCGAGGGCGGGATCGACCCCGACCTGCGCCCCTACTTCCGCGACATCCTCGACCATCTCGCCTCCATCGTGGAGGCGATCGAGAACCTCGAGACGCTGCTCTCCTCGGCCTTCGAGGCTCACCTGGCGCAGCTCTCGCTGCAGCAGAACGAGGACATGCGCAAGATCTCGGCCGGCGCCGCCCTGGTCGTGGTCCCCACGCTCATCGCGGGGATCTACGGGATGAACTTCACCCACATGCCCGAGCTGTCCTGGACCTTCGGCTACCCGTTCGCGCTGCTGCTCATGGTCGCCGTCGTGGCCGGGCTGTGGATCTTCTTCCGCAGGTCGGGCTGGTTCTGACCGGGTCGCTACCCTCTGCGCCACCAGCTGCGCGGTTGCTGCTCGGCAGCCTCGCGTGCACACTCCCGGAGCTCGTGAGCCACAGCCCGGTACACGGTGGCCCACTGCTCCCCCGTGAGCCCGCCGACCTGCAGGTCACTGGTCCGCGCAGTCGTGAAGGCCAGCGCGTCGTCGACGTACTTCTCGGCTTTCGCCTCGAGCCACGCTACGTGGGACAGGGTGGTACGCATTGCGCCCAGTATTTCATGTTTGCGGACGCTGGCACCCCGAAACGCCGGACAGGCCACGTATCGAGACCGGCGCGACCCTCCAGCTAGTCGAGCTGCTTCACCGGACGGGCGTCGAGATGCTCCCGGTCGCACCACAGCGAGAGGTCGTCGGCGAACTCCGACTCGGCCTCCCCGCCCTGAGCGTCGAGCTGCTCACCCTGGTTCCACTCGGTGAGCATCGCAGCCTCGTCATAGCCGGCGGGCATCGGCGGGCCCTGATAGCGGACGGCGACGACCTCCTTCTCCCGCAGGGAGATCATCCAGGCCCAGCCGACGTCGCCGCCGCGCGCAGGCTGCCAGGCGAAGACCAGCGGGCCGCGCTTGCCCTCGGTGGTGACGCAGTGCTTGCCGAGCCGGGGCGCCGAGCAGGGTTCCCGGGTCATCCAGGCAGGCGGGGACGGCGCGGCGAGGACGTCGATGTCGGCATCAGGCGTACCGGCGGACTGGGACGAGGAGCGCTGCAGCAGCCGCCCTCCGATGGCATCGGGCCCGAACTCCTTGCGCAGCGGGGACCGGACGACGCCCTGGTAGGAACCGTAGCCACCCCGGCCACCGACGTAGGCCTGAGCGATTCCGTGGTCGGTGTTGCGCACCCGCTCGTACGCGTCGGGGTCGGGCTCGCCGCCCTCCCAGTCGTCGAGCTCCTCGCCGAGCGCGAGGGTCGAGGAGGTCGCCTGGTAGCGCAGCCGTGGATCCTCGACGACGGCGACCAGCTTCTCGACACCGATCGACAGGTCGAGCTCGCGGGGGTCGCCGGTGATCGTCGGCCCGGAGTATCCGATCGAGGAGGTCTCGCCGCCATCGCGCAGCAGCACGATCCCGACACCGCCGGGGTCCTCCTCAGGCTCCTCCTCGGTCCAGCGCAGCTGCATCCGGGCGTTCTTCACCTCGGTCGGCAGATCGACACAGCGCTGCCCGACCTCGCTGCGGCACGCCTCGCCCTCGGTCGGCTGAGCAGAGACGGCGACGCTCACCAGGTCGCCGTCGTACTCCCCGTCGGCGCCGTAGCGGAGGTCGACCGAGACCTGCTCGGGAGGCGTGGACTCATCGGTGTAGGAGGCAGCCCGGCTCGAGGTGTCGCTGGGCAGGTGCTCGAGCGCGACCGCTGCGACGGCACGGTGGGTGATCCGACCGGGATCGCCGCCGGGATCACCTCCGGGATCGACAGCTTCCCCGGAGCATCCCGAGACGACTCCGATCACTGCACCGACGACGCCGACCACGGCGAAAGACCTCGAGGGCTTTGACATGCGCATCAGTGTAGGAAGGTGAACAGCGGAGAGTCGGGCTCGATCCGTTCGATGAGCAGGTCGCTGGCGCCCATCCGCTCCAGCAGTCCCTCGAGCCCGTCGGCGGAGTCGAGGTCGATGCCGATCAGCGCGGGGCCGTGCTCACGGTTGGACTTCTTGACGTACTCGAAGACCACGATGTCCTCACCGTCGGCCAGCACGTCGTCGAGGAATCCGCGCAGCGCGCCGGGCGCCTGCGGGAAGGAGACCAGGAAGTAGTGGCGCAGCCCCTGGTGGATCAGCGCCCGCTCGAGCACGTCGGCGTAGCGGGAGACGTCGTTGTTGCCGCCGGACAGGACGGCGCCGACACGGCCGGCGCCCCGCAGGTCGATCTGCCCCAGGGCGGCCACCGCGAGCGCTCCGGCGGGCTCGGCGATGATCCCCTCGGTCTGGTAGAGCTCGAGCATCTCCACGCAGATCGCGCCGACCGGCACGGAGACCAACTCGTCGACGTACTCCTTGACGATCGGGTACGTCACCTTCCCCGCGGTCGCGACCGCGGCCCCGTCCACGAAAGTGTCGAGCGTGTCCAGCCGCACCGGCCCACCGGCCTCGATCGCGGCGGCCATCGAGGCGGCGCCGGCGGGCTCGACCCCGATGATCCGGGTCTGCGGCCAGACCTCGCGCACCCAGGTCGCGACGCCGGAGGCGAGGCCGCCGCCACCGACCGGCAGCAGCAGCAGGTCCAACGGCGACGAGATCTGCGAGGTCAGCTCGTAGCCGACGGTGCCCTGCCCGGCGATCGTGCGTGGGTCGTCGAAGGCGGAGACGTAGGTGGCGCCGAGCGCGTGCCCCAGCTCGTAGGCGTAGGCGGAGGCTTCGTCGTAGGTCGAGCCGTGGAGCGTGAGCGTCACGTGCTCGCCGCCGAGGGCGGTGATCCGGTCACGCTTCTGCTTGGGCGTGTTGGTCGGCACCACGATGTGGCCGGGCACGCCGAGCCGGGCGCACGAGATCGCGACTCCCTGGGCGTGGTTCCCGGCGGACGCACACACGACGCCGCGCTCGAGCTCCTCGGGCGTCAGCGAGCTCATCAGGTTGTAGGCGCCGCGGACCTTGTAGGAGCGCCCGAGCTGCAGGTCCTCGCGCTTGAGCAGGACCTCGGCCGCGTACCTCTCGGAGAGTCTGACAGAGCGCTCCACCGCAGTGCGCGTGGCGATCGTGCGCGCGGCGGCTTCCTCGATCGCTGCGGGTGTTACGGCAGGCTTCTTGCCAGACTCAGACACATGCCTGAGTTTGTCACGATCACCACTCGCTGAGCACACCCACGCCGACGAGGACCAGAACCGTCACACCGAGGACGACCCGGTAGATCACGAAGGGGGTGTAGGTGTTGCGCGAGAGGTACTTCAGCAGCCACGCGATCACCGCGTAGCCGAGGACGAACGAGACGATCGTGGCCACGATCGTGGGGCCCCAGCCGTAGAGGTTGTCCTCGTGGGCGATGTCCTTCATCTCGAAGAGGCCGGCTCCGAAGACCGCCGGGAGCGCGAGCAAGAAGGCGTACTCGGTCGCCGTGGCCCGCTCGTAGCCGAGCGCGCGGCCCATCGAGATCGTCGCCCCGGAGCGGGAGACGCCGGGGATCAGCGCGCAGGCCTGCGCGCAGCCCATCAGGATCGCGTCGCGCCAGGACAGGTCGTCGAAGCGCTTGCGGTTCTCGCCGACACGGTCGGCGATGCCGAGCGTGATGCCCATCACGACGAGCATGGTGCCGACGACGTAGAGGCTGCGCAGGTCCTTCTCGATGATGTTCTGGAACAACAGCCCCATGATCACGATCGGGAGCGATCCGACGATGATGAACCAGCCCATCCGGGCGTCGGTGTGGCTGCGGAGCTCCGGGTCGAAGAGGCTGCGGGCCCAGGTGGAGATGATGCTCCAGATGTGCTTGCCCATGTAGGCGAGCACCGCGAGCTCGGTGCCGATCTGGATCACGGCCGTGAACGCCGCGCCGGGGTCTCCCCAGCCGAGCAGCTCGGGGAAGATGCGCAGGTGTGCGCTGGATGAGATGGGCAGGAACTCGGTGAGTGCCTGAAGGATGCCCAGTGCGATCGCCTGCAGATAATCCACGGGCGCAAACTCTAAGGGGCATGTACGCAGCACCCGACCGCTGCCTCCCTCTCGTTGTGTCCGCCGTCACGCCAGCGTGTCCGGCCGGGGCCTCGCCGAGAGCACCGATAGATTGTCCCCATGCAGAGCCGACTCCTCGGAGCCACTGGGCTGCGAGTCTCGTCTCTCGCCCTGGGCACCATGACCTGGGGCAGCGTGACCGATGAGCACGAGGCCCGTGAGCAGCTGGCCGGCTTCGCCGAGGCCGGCGGCACGCTCGTCGACACCGCTGCCGGCTACGGCGACGGAGCCTCCGAGAAGCTGCTCGGATCGCTCCTGGCCGAGAACGTGATGGCCCGCGACGACATCGTCCTGGCGACCAAGGGCGGGATCACCTGGCGCGGCGGCAGCCGCGGCGTCGACACCTCCCGTGGTGGGCTGCTGTCCGGGCTCGACGCCTCTCTGCGCCGGCTCGGCGTCGACCATGTCGACCTGTGGCAGGTGCACGTGTGGTCCCCCGAGGTGCCGCTCGAGGAGACCCTCTCGGCGCTCGACATGGCACTGAGCAGCGGCCGGGCCGCCTACGTCGGCGTCTCCAACTACACCGGGTGGCAGACCGCCCAGGCCGCCACCTGGCAGCGCGCCGTGCCGGGGCGGGCGACGCTGGCCTCGACGCAGGTGGAGTACTCGCTGCTGGCCCGCGACGTCGAGTACGAGGTCCTGCCGGCGGCCGGGGCGATGGGGATGGGCGTGCTGGCCTGGTCACCGCTGGCCGGTGGCGTGCTGACCGGGAAGTACCGCACCGGCATCCCGTCGAACTCCCGCGGCGCCGACCCGACCTTCTCCTCCCGGGTGGATGTCTTCGACGACGAGCGCTCGCGCGGCATCGTCACCGCCGTCGCCAAGGCGGCCGAGGGCCTGGAATGGACCCCGCTGCAGGTCTCGCTCGCCTGGGTGCGTGACCGCCCCGGGGTGACCGCCCCGATCATGGGAGCCCGCACCGCGGCGCAGCTCAAGGAGGCCCTGGAGGTCGCCGACCTCACCCTGCCGCCCGAGATCGCGCTCGCCCTCGACGACGTCTCCGCCGTCTGACCCCTGGCGGCCCGGCGAGACTCAGGAGTCGGCCGTCCAGGCATGGCACAACCACCATGCCGAGATCGCCCCGAACGTGCTGTGCGGGTCGATCCCGGTGACTGCGGCGAATCGCTGGACCCGGTTGCGGACGGTGTTCTCGTGGACGTAGAGCGTGCGGGCGACCGTGCCGGCGTCGCGATCCGCCTCGAGCCAGGCGCGTACGGTCCGGGCCACCGCCTCGGCCGCTGCTCCGAGCTCGTGACGCGCGGCTCGATGCCGCAGCGTGAGGGCCTCGGCGAGGTCGGGGCGGGAGGTGAGCGCTGCCACCGCAGCGACATCGCCGATGTGGACCGCCCCGGTCAGACCGGTCGCCTCGGCGGCCGGCACGGCGGCCACCGCCAGCCGGTGGGCGACGCCCAGCTCCTCCGCGGCCACCGGGCCGGCGATCCCGACGACCGAACCGGACCCATGGGGACGCAACGCGGGCTGGCCCGGCACCACGGCGACCAGAGCATCACCCACCGTCGCCGCGAGACCGGGGCCGGGACCGTCGGTCAGCCGCCGCACGGCGGTGGTGGACGCGGTGTCGCCGGATCGGGTCACCAGCACCCATAGCCCGGCTCCGGCGGCGAAGCCCCGCTCGGCGGCGGTGAGGGCAGCCGCGGAGCCGCCCTCGAGGAGCCGCCGCACGGACTCGGCATCGCGGTCCCAGACGTCGTTGGTCCGGGGCGTCTCCCGGTGCGCACGGATCAGTCGCGTGCGCACTGCGTCGGCCCAGTCGTCGTAGAGCTCGCGGGCGTCCAGCAGGTGGGAGGCGGCTATGCCGGCCTCCTCGGCCAGCTCGCGGGTGCGCGCCCAGATGGCGCGCTCCGAGATCCGCACCGAGCCGAGCACGACGTCGATGGGAATCCCCTGGCGCGCGCGGTTGACGGCGAGCTGCTCGACGACGGTCAGCTCCGCCTCCGTGGGGGCGCGGCGGGCAGCCACTGCGCGCCCGGCCGCGGTGAGGAGGAGGCGGGTGTGGCCGGTGATGTCGGAGACGGGCAGGGTGGCCGACTCCTCGACGTGGCCGCGCACGGCGGCGACGACCGCAGGCAGCAGGTCGTCGTCGGCCAGCACCCGTTCGATGAGGTCGACGATCGCCTCCCAGTCGCGCGGTCGGGTCGTCACCCGCCGATCATCGCGCGCGATTGTGGCCCACCACAATCCGCGGCCCCAGATCGGTGATCAGAGCCAGGGATATCGCCAGAGATGGGCCCTAGGGTTGTGGCGCACGCCATAGGGGTGTGTCACCGGCCCGACCAGGAGAACGTACGCATGAGGAAGTCCGCCCGCGTCGCCGTCATCGGCGCCGGGGCCGCCGGCCTGGCCACCACCAAGGCGCTGCTCGACGTCGGGGCAGACGTCGTGACGTACGAGAAGGGTGACCGGCCGGGCGGGCTGTGGAACCAGCACAACAGCAGCGGCCTCTCGGCCGCCTACGACTCGCTCCACCTCAACACCAGCAAGGCCCGCACCGAGTTCGCCGACCACCCGATGCCGGCGAGCTGGGTGGACTACCCCTCGGCCGAGCTGATGGCCGTCTACCTCGCCGACTACGCCGACACCTTCGGGGTGACCGAGCGGATCCGCTTCGGCGCCACCGTCGTCGGCGTCCAGCGCGAGGAGTCCGGCCCGCACTCTGGCACCTGGGCGGTGACCTGCGAGGACGGCACGACGGGACGCTACGACGCGGTGGTCGTCGCCAACGGGCACAACTGGGACCCACGCTGGCCCGCGCCGGGCTACCCGGGCAGGTTCTCCGGTGTGCAGCTGCACGCCCACGACTACCGCGACGCGGAGGTCTTCCGCGACCGTCGAGTGCTCGTCGTCGGGACGGGCAACTCGGCGATGGACATCGCCGTCGACGCCTCCTACGTCGCCGCCTCGCCGGTGCTGCTCTCGGCCCGGCACGGCGTCCACATCGTCCCGAAGTACCTCTTCGGCCGACCGGCCGATGCCACCGGCGGCGCCATCGCGGGTCTCCCCTGGCGTCTCCGCCAGCGGCTGGCGGAGACGATGCTGCGCGTGGCGGTGGGCCGTCCTGAGGACTACGGCCTCCCGGCCCCGGCGGGCGGGCTGTTCCAGAACCACCCGACCATCAGCGACACGATCCTGCACCGGCTCACGCACGGCGAGGTCGTCCCCCGTCCCGGGATCGAGCGGCTCGACGGCGCCCACGTGGTCTTCACCGACGGCCGCACCGACCGGGTCGACATGATCGTGTGGGCCACCGGCTACCGCGTGACCATCCCCTTCCTCTCCGAGCGCTGGCTCGGCACGGACCCGGAGAGGATGCCGCTGCACCACCGCGTCTTCCACCTCGACGACCCGAGCCTGGCCTTCGTCGGCCTCATGCAGTCGACCGGGTCCGCGCTGCCGGTCGTCGAGGCCCAGGCCAAGCTCGTCGCGGCGCATCTCGGCGGGACGTACGCCCTGCCGGCGGAGGCCGAACGCCGCCGGATCGCCGACCGGGCGCTGCGCGAGGCGCGCGCCCGCTGGGGCGAGAAGCGGCCGGCGATGCGGATCGACTTCGACGCCTATCTCGCCTCGGTGCCGGGCGAGCTGAGGGCCGGCCGAAAGCGCCTCGACGCCGGCGCCTCCCCCTTCGTGTCGCGGCTGGTCCCCCTGCAGCCGCGGCCCGCCAACATATTCACCGCCACCCCCGATGAGGTCACCACATGAGCAGCCTGCGAGACGCCGCTGGCCTTCGTGTCCTGATCACCGGCGCCTCCGGCACCTTCGGGCGGGCCCTGGCCACCGAGCTGTCCGCCCGAGGAGCGCACGTGATCGGGCTCGACGTGGCGCCCCGCGACGACGACCCGGTGCCCGTCGTCGCCTGCGACCTGACCGACGACGACGCGGTCCCTGCCGCCGTCGCCACCGCTCTGGGCCGCCTCGGCGGCCTCGACCTGCTGATCAACAACGCCGGCATCGGCGGCCCGGCGCCGGCCGAGCTGGCTCCGGGCGCCGAGGTACGCCGCCAGCTCGACATCAACCTGCTCGGCACCTGGCGGGTCAGTGCCGCCTGCGTACCGGCCCTGGTCGCCTCCCGCGGCCGGGTGGTGATGGTGACCTCGCGGATGGCGGTCATGCAGCTTCCGCTCGCCGCGGCGTACGGCGCCTCCAAGCGCGCGATGGTCGCCTATGCCGACGCCCTCCGTCTCGAGCTCGGCACGCATGTCGGCGTCACCTGCGTCTATCCCTCGGCCGTACGTAGCCCGATCCACGACTCCACCGCGGCCGCCGGCCTCTCGCTGGAGGGGCTGAGCTCCTACGAGCCGCTCGAGGGCGTCGTCGACACGGTGCTGCGCGCCGGCCTGTCCCGGCGTGCCCGGCGCGACCTCCCGACCACCCGTCGGGGCGCGGTGGAGCTCTTCCTCGCCCGCCACCTGCCCGCACTCACCGACCACATCGTGGCGCGCACCTTCTCCGCCCGGATCCGGTCCGGTGCGTTCGGCACGGCCGAGCTCGCCGCCCCCGCGGTGGAGCGCCACGCCGAGGCCGGCGCGTGACCACCACCGCGCAGGAGACGGCACGCGCCGGAAACCTGCCCCTGGTCCAGTACGCCACCGGCTCGCTCGGCATGGGCGCCTGGGTCACCGTCCCCGGGCTGCTCCTGCTCTACTTCCTGACCAACACGCTCGGCGTCACCCCGCTGGTCGCGGGACTGGCGCTGCTGGTGCCGAAGATCATCGACGCGGTCGTCCACCCGGTGCTCGGGACGCTCTCGGACCGCGACGCCCGCCGGCATGGTCACCGCCGCGGCGTGATGCGCTGGGGTCTGCTGCTCGGGCTCGCGATGATCGCGATGTTCACCGTTCCCGGCGATCTCCACGGCACGCCGGCCGCCCTGTGGGTCGCCTCCTGGTACATCGTCGGCAACATCTGCTTCGCGGCCTTCCAGGTCCCCTACCTGACCACCCCCTCGGACCTGCGGGTCGGCTATCACGAGCGCACCCGCGTCTTCATGGTCCGGATGGTCCTGCTGACCGTCGGCCTGCTCGCCGCAGGTGTCGCCGCGCCGATCCTGGTCGCCGACGAGCAGCGCGGCAGCTACACCCGGATGGCGCTCGTCTTCGCCGTCGTGATGGCGGCCACCGCCATGGTCGCGATCCGCGGCGTACGCCGGCTGAACGCCACCTGCGGGTTCCGCGAGCCGGCGGCGCACGCGCAGTCCGTCGTCGCCGACCTGCGGCTGGCGTGGGGCGACCGCGACTTCCGGCTGCTGGTGCTCTCCTACCTGTTCACCGGTGCGACCACCCACCTGGTGCTGGCCGCCGTCCCGTTCTACGCCGAGCACGTGCTCGGCCGCTCGGGCCTGACCGCGGTGCTGATGGGCGCCTTCCTCGGACCGGCGATGGTCACCTCGCCGCTGTGGCTGCGGCTCTCCCGACGGCTCGGCAAGCAGCGGGGCCTGCTGCTGGCGCAGGCTGTCTTCGTCCTCGGCACGCTCGCCCTGGCCGCCGGCGACCGGATCCCGGTCGCGCTGACCGTCGCGGTCGTCGTCCTGCTCGGTACGTCCTTCGCCGGCCTGCAGCTGCTGGCGTTCTCGATGGTCCCCGATGCCGTGGCCGCCGCGGAGCGTCGCAGCCAGTCCCGGGCCGGCGCCTACACGGGCGTGTGGACCGCCACCGAGGCGGTCGGCACCGCGGTCGGGCCGTACGTCTACTCCGCGGTGCTCGCCATCGGCGGCTTCGCGGCTGCCGTGGACGGCGAGAGCGTGCCGCAGACCGCGGGCGCGGTCGATGCCGTCCTGGTCGGGTTCACCCTCGTACCCGCTGTCCTGATGTCCGTCGCCTGGCTCATCCAGCGACGCTGCACCCTCGACCAGCATGCCTGAACCGGCCCGCGGGAACACCTGAGTGTGCACACTGGTTCTCCAGGCAGTCGTCAGAAGGAGACATGCATGGCTCGAGCCGAACGCCGCCCACCCCGCCCGGGAGTGATGTGGGAGTACGACAAGGTGACCTTCTCGCGCGAGTTCTCCCGCAACATCGTGACCAAGCTCCTCGTCGAGCGCGCCGAGCACGGCGGCTGGGAGCTGGACCGGGTGCGGATCACCGCCGACGGCACCCGCCGGGTCACCCTTCGGCGCAAGATCATCCGGCAGCGGCTGACGGTCTGAGCGCGTCTCCGCGCTCGGCGCGCGGCCAGACATTAGGGTCCTGCGGGTGATCCATCTCGTACGCCACGGCGAAGCCGCCGGCGGGGACACGCCCGACCCCGGCCTCTCCGACCTCGGCCGCCGCCAGGTCCACGCGCTCGCCAACCGACTCGCGTTCCGTCCCGTCCGTCAGGTGCTGCACGGCCCGAGCCGGCGCACGACCGAGACCGCCGGCATCCTCACCGAGAACCTCGGCGCCGGGCCGGTGCGCTCCGACCTTCTCCTCGACCGCACCCCGGTGCCGTCGGCCGAGCGCAGCGGTGACTACCCGACCCATCGCTGGGAGTGGTTCCAGGACGTCCCCGAGGTCGAGCGCGACATCAACGGTGCCGAGCTCACCGCCGCCTGGCACACGCTCTGGTCCGAGCACCACGACGGGGAGGTCGTGCTGGTCACGCACGCGTTCGTGATCGCCTGGTTCGTACGCCAGGTCCTCAACGCCCCGCCCGCGACCTGGATGCGGATCGGCCCGATCGGCAACGCGACCCTGACCAGCATCGGGCCGAACATCGCCGGTGAGCCCGTGGTGGAGACGTTCAACGCCGAGGTCGTCCTGCCGATCTGAGTCGATCCGAGCCGATCTGGACAAGGGGCGCCAACAAGGCGCCAACAACACGGATATCCGCCCGCGGCACGGCGTCGTGAGCCGCTGTCGCACTGGCAGGATCCGCCCGTGATCTCGGCACTCGACACCCTGACCCCCGCCCAGCGCGACCTTCTCGACCGATGGCTCCCCGGAGCCGAGCTGGTCCTCGACCGCAGCGAGCTGCACCGCGCCGGCACCACCGCTCTCGTGCTCGCCTCCGGCGAGGACCGCTTCCTGGTGAAGACCGCGACAGAAGACGTACGCCACATCGACCGCGAGCTCGCCGCCTTCCGCAGCTGGCTGGCCCCCTGGACCGACGCCGGACGCGCGCCGTCGCTCGTCGAGGCCGACCGCGATGCCCGGATCATCGTGATGACCCATCTCGACGGCGAGCCGGCGACCGCCTCGACCGCCGTCCACGACCCCGAGATCTACCGCCAGGCCGGCGAGCTGCTGGCGACCTTCCACGGCCAGGCGAGCGTGGAGGACGAGGACTACGAGGCCGAGCTCCACGAGCGCGCCGCGGGGTGGCTCGACGACGCCGGGCTGGACGCTGAGCTCACCGAGCGGCTCCGCGAAGACCTCGACGGCTGGGAGGCCCCGGTCACGGTCCTGCGGCCGAGCCACGGTGACTGGCAGCCGTCGAGCTGGGTGATCGACGGCGGCACGCTGCGCGTGGTCGACACCGGCCGGTTCGGCTTCCGTCCCGCGCTCTACGACCTCGGCCGCCTGTCCTCGCACGACTTCACCCGCAACGACGCCTTCGAGAAGGCGTTCATCGACGGCTACGGGTCCGACCCGCGCGAGCCGGAGGCCTGGCACCGGCTCCGGGTGCGCGACGCTCTCTCCGTCGCCCGGTGGGCGCACCGCACCGGGCACGCCGAGGTCTCCGCGCTCAGCGCCGAGACGCTCCTCGGGCTGCTGGAGAAATGACCCTGACGGCGTGAGCCGGTCCTGACACCTCGGCGTCAGGACCGGCTCACCGATCGCCTCGCTACGGCGTCAGGTTCGGCACCGCGTTGAACACCTGCAGCTCCGAGATCCGTACGAAGTCGGCGAACGCGCTGTTCTCGCCGCAGTCGGTCGCGGCGTTGGGGTCGTTGTCCTGCTCACCGGCGTAGAGCGGGTTGCCGGTGCACTGGCTGTCGACCACCTCGATGCGTACGTGCGTGGCCTTCGTCGGCGGGATCGCGAACGACCGCATGTTCAGCTTCGGCGAGGTCGGCCGGAACTTCCCGGCTGGGAACGCGTCCGCCGGGCTCCGGTAGGTCTCCTGGAAGCCCTCCTCCGTCGCACAGTCCGAGACGGTGTCGTCGCAGGTCAGGATGGCGAAGGACCGGAGCGCACTGAACCGGTTCTGCGTGCCGTCGTCGACATCGCCGGTGATCGCCGGACGCAGCAGCGCCGAGACGTTGACCTGTTTGACCGTCTGCGGGTCGGTGCCGGCCAGGTCCACCGTGACCTGCTTGCCCCGGACCCCGTCGCGCGAGGCCCAGTTGGTGCCCTCGGTCTCGTCGATCAGGTTGTCGAGGTTGATCCCGTCGCCACTGGCGCTCGCGCCGGCCGCCGAGGCGGCCAGGTTCCGCGGCATGTTCAGCTTGAGCTCGCTGCTCGATCCCGCCGGGAACGCCTTGGTGAACCGGTGCGCTCCCGCGCCCGCGCCGACCGCGACAAAGCGGAACGACGTGCCGGGCACGATCGAGAAGGTGTCGCCGAGCTCGGTGGCCGGGTCGGTGTCGGCGACGGGCGTCGAGCGGGCCTCGTAGTCACCGACGTAGAGCTTGACCGGGCCGGTCACGGTGCCGACCGGGCGGAGACGTACGGTCGCGTTCTTGGCGTAGGCGGAGGCGAAGGACGGCACCGGGTCGGTGTCGGCACCCGAGGACGACGTCGCATCCCGTCCGAGGCCGGACTCGGCGAACGCGTTCCAGAGGATGTCCTGGTTCTTGCCCCCGAAGCGGACCAGGTCGGCCGCCAGCATGTTGTCGCGCATGTCGATGAAACTCGGCTGACTGGTCGCCTGCAGGAGGAACGAGTCGAACATCAGCTGCACCCAGCGGCGCCCGCCGGGGCACTCGGTGGCCTCGACCTCGCCGGCGGCGCACTGCTCGTTGAGCGCCTTCGAACCCTCGCCATAACGCTTGACGAAGGCCTTGCGCACCCGGAGCTGGGTCGCCGACCAGATCTCGCCGTCGGCGTGCACCTGCGGTCCGACCAGGTCGTAGCCGACGTCGGAGTAGTTGAGCGGGCTCTTGTCGAAGGCGTAGGAACGGATGCCGTTCTCCTCGTTGCCGGTCACGTACGCACCGGTCACCCACGGCGAGACGCCCGGCGCGCGATAGCCGGACTCGAAGAGATACTCGCCGGCGATCAGGTCACCCCACGACTCGCCCATCGCACCACCCTGCGGACCGCCGACCCCGGCGTCCGGCCCGGCGATCATCCGGTTGGTGATCGCGTGGGTGTACTCGTGGCCGATGACGGTCATGTCGTAGTCGCCGTCGACGCACGGCGGGTACGCACCGCCCGCGACCGGCTGCCACAGATACATGTTGGTCGTCGGCGGGACGCCGTCGCGACCGGTGCCCTGGTTGGCGTTGTTGCGGCTCCCGGAGATGGCGCCCGACTGCGCGCGCCCGATCTCGGGGTCGCCCGCGCCGGTGGCACCGCTCAGGTTGACCCGCTGCATGTTCCACGCGTCCTCGGTGAAGCCGAGGTGGTAGGAGAAGTCGTGCATCCGGTTGTGCATCGCGAACAGGTTGCTGACCGCCGCGTCCGCGTCGTTGCGCTGCTCGCTCTCGAACACCGCCGGGTCGCACTTCGACTTCGCCCACTGGTCGGTGAACGCGTAGTGGTAGTTGCGGTCGGTCGCCGGGGCCGGACGCTTGTCGCTGCTCGCGTCGGTCCAGCGGATCACGTTGTCGGCCGAGTTGCCGGCCGTGGTGTTGGTGGTCTCGCCGGTCAACAGGTCGAGGTCCCAGGGGTTACCGCCGGCGGCCTCGCTCACGGCCCGTGCGCAACCGGCGATCGGCGTGGCGCACCACTGCACCCGGGTGTCCTGGCCGTCGGCCGGCGGGGTCGCCGGGAAGACCGACCAGGTCGGGTTGTCGGAGTCGTGGTCGACGTCGTCGGTACGGACCAGCACCTCACCGCTGCGCGCGTCGACGAAGGAGGTGTAGGCCTCCGGCTCGGCGCCCTCGGTCGAGGAGAAGACGACCTCGTACGCAGCGCGGGGCCCGTCCACGGTCGGGATCGCGACCTCGCGGACCGCCGGCTCGCCGGCCTCGCCCGCGGCCATGTTCACGTCGGCGAGCGCCTTGGCGACCGCCTCGCTCTTCGAGAGCGTCGCCGCGGCCGGCGCCGAGGTGCCCCGCGCCAGCGAGGAGGTGACCCGGACGACCTTGTCGTCGTGGAGCAGCACCGAGACCAGGCCGTCGTGGCCTGCGGGCAGATCTCCGAACCTCTGCCGCAGCGTGACCACGGTGCCCTCGCCGATGCGCTTGACCAGCACCTTCTCCAGCGACGCGACCTCGGCGGCGGAGAGCCCGAAGAGGTCGTCGTTGTCGGCCAGATAGTCCAGGGCGCGCTCGGTCGGGCCGCCGCTCAGGCCGCTGGCCAGGGCCTTCGCCGGCCCGACCGATGCGGGCGTCCCGAACGCGTTCCAGCGTACGTCTGTGGGGGCTGCGGCCGCCGCCGAGCGCTGGCGGGCGGTCGGCTTGGCAGTCCCTTGGCGCCGGTCGGCGTCGTGGTGCTCGGTGACGAGCGGGTCGCTGAGTTGGGCGTGGCGCGGCGCGTTAGCGAGGCCCGGCCCGGCCGCGGTTGCGGTGGTCGCGGTGGTCGCGGTGAACCCGAGAGCGGATGCCGCAGCCAGTGTGGTGACACCGGCGACGGCGATCCGTCCGTAGGCCCTGCGATGAATACGTGGGGAATCCATCGTCACTCCTGATGTGTGGGGTGGCGAGCGGTTGCTCGCAGCCGCCCAGATCTATCAGGAACTGAGCTCGGAGGAGGGGTGTTCGGCGAAAAAGTCTGCCGTCTCAGACCTCATCCAAGAAGCGGTCCATGACGCGCGCCCCGAACTGGAGCGCGTCCACCGGCACCCGCTCGTCCACGCCGTGGAAGAGCGCGGTGAAGTCGAGCTCCTCGGGGAGCCGCAGGGGTGCGAAGCCGTACGTCCTCATCCCGAGCCGCTTGAAGTGCTTGGCGTCGGTGCCGGCGGACATCAGGTAGGGCGCGACCAGCGCGTCGGGGTCCTCGGCGACCAGCGAGCGCTCCATGGCGGCGACGAGGGCCCCGTCGTAAGGGGTCTCCCACGGCATCTGGTTCTGGTCGAACTCGATGTCGATCCCCTCGCCGCACAGCTTGCGCAGCGTCTCGAAGAAGTCGTCCTCGAAACCCGGCAGGAAGCGGCCGTCGACATGGGCGGTGGCCTCCGTCGGGATGACGTTGACCTTGTAGCCGGCGCTGGTCATTGTCGGGTTGGTGACGTTGCGCAGGGTGGCGCCGATCATCCGCGCGGCCGGCCCGAACTCCTCGACGAGGCGCTCGGCGTTCTCCGGCGTCGGCTCCTCCCCCGCGATCTCGCCGACCGCGGCGAGCAGCGTCTGCATCGTCGGAGTCAGCTGCACCGGCCACTCGTGGGCGCCGATGCGGGCGATCGCACCGGAGAGCCTGGTGATCGGGTTGTCGCGGTTGATCATCGAGCCGTGCCCGGCGGTCCCGCGGGCGGTCAGCTTCATCCAGGCCATGCCCTTCTCGGCCGCCTCGATGAGATAGAGGCGCCGTCCCTTCACCGTGGTCGAGAAGCCGCCGACCTCGCCGACCGCCTCGGTGCAGTGGGCGAGCAGGTCCGGGTGGTCCTCGACGAGCACGTGAGCACCCTTCATCCCGCCGGCCTCCTCGTCGGCGGTGAAGGCGAGCGTGATCGGACGCTCCGGGATCCGGCCGGTGCGCTGCCGCTCCCGGACCACCGCGAGCAGCATCGCGTCGAAGTCCTTCATGTCGACGGCGCCCCGGCCCCAGACGTACCCGTCCTGGATCTCACCCGAGAAGGGGTCGATCCGCCAGTCCTCGGCCGCGGCGGGAACGACGTCCAAGTGACCGTGCAGGAGCAGCCCGTCGCCGGTGGAGCCGCCCCACTGCGCGACGACCGAGGCCCGGCCCGACTCGGACTCGTAGATCTCGGAGGAGATCCCGACCTCGTCGAGCTGCACCGCGACGTACTCGGCCGCCTTCCGCTCCCCCGGGCCCGGGTCGTTGCCGTAGTTGCTGGTGTCGATGCGGATCAGGTCACGGCAGAGGTCGACGACCTCGGTCTCGGCGCTGGTCATACCGCCACCGTATCGACCGGTGACGACAAACAGCCGCCTGACGTCCACCTATGCGATGGCAAAGGATTTCGTTGTGGTCGGATGCGTGGGTTTCCATGTGCGCATGCAGAAGCGTGCCCTCCTCTCCGCACACCGCGCCGCCGCGCGCCAGTCGGGGCACCGTGACAACTCCTGGGAGTCGCTCCAGGAGGCCGTCCGGATGGAGGTCGACTACGTCGAGTTCGACGTCCACCGCACCCGTGACGGCGAGTTCGTCCTCCACCACGACGGTCACATCCGTGACCGGATCGGCCGCCGGGTGAGGATCGCGGACAGGACGTACGCAGCGCTCTCGAGGCTCGCGCCGTTCCGCCTGGTGCGCTACCGGGAGGCCCTCGAGCTGCTCGCCGCTCACGGCAAGCACGCCCACATCGACCTCAAGTTCGCCTCGCCGTCGAACCACCTCGGGCTCCCGCACGAGGTCGACGCCGCCGAGATCGCGCTCGAGGTGATGAAGGAGAGCTTCATCGTGACCACGATGGTCGACGAGTCCGTACGCGTCCTGCGCGACTGGGCCGACCTCCGCGCCCCTGAAACCCTCGTCGGCCTCTCCCTCGGCGGCGTCGACTTCCGCCACCACCCGCTCAAACTCGTCCGCCTCAAGCTCTCGGAGTTCTTCCCCGAGGGCCGCATCCGCCGCTGCCGCTCCAACCTGGTCGTCGTCGAGCACCGCCTCGCCGACGCCTGGCTGCTGCGCTGGGCCCACCGCCGCAACATCAAGGTCCTCGTCTGGACCGTCGACAACCCGGGCCGGCTGCGTCGTTTCGTCTACGACAAGCGCGTCTGGATGGTCACCAGCAACCACCCCGCCCGCGCCCTCCTCCCGGCCTGATCCGGAGTCGGCCGAGCGCCGGCTCATTGCGGTCAGCCCTCGCGGCGCCGGCGCGCTTCCTCATCGAGACGACGCGCCGCTTCGACCTCGGCCGTGCTCGGACCGGGTCCACCTGCATCTCCGAGCGAGTCCAGGCTCCCTGCCTGGGCTCGCTCCTCCTCAGCCTTCGTCCGCCCGACCGCTTCGACGCCGTCATAAGGCACCCCGTCGCCGTCCAGATCCGTCGCTCTGTCGCCGTGCCCGCTTCGCACCGACGACACCACGACGGCGCCGAGTGCCCCGACGATTGCGAGGAACCCGATCATCACGATCAAAGAGAGCATGGAACCCACCTCCACCTGTTCGAGGGCCGGTTCCCTCGCCGCTTCCAGCGTCCCCCACGGGTCCACATGGGTCCACCTGATTCCCATTTCGCCCGCTCGTTCCCGGCCTGACCAGGGACCCTGTCTGGAGGGGTGCCCCGATTCGGCACCAGGGGCCCCTCCTGATAATGTTCTTCTTGTTGCGCGCGGGTGGCGGAATAGGCAGACGCGCTAGCTTGAGGTGCTAGTCCACGTATTAGTGGGTGGGGGTTCAAGTCCCCCCTCGCGCACGCAGTGAATGGTGGCCCTGACCTGGGGAAACTCAGGCGGGGCCACTCTTCATTTCAGCCTGTTCGGGCACCGTTCGGGCACATCGGCTGGCACGGATCCGCTGTTGAACTGTCCGTTCCAGCGTATCCGACACCTACGAGTGTCCGCCTCCACGGCATTGCCGGGGCCACCCAGCGCTGTCGAGATTGCGGGCTTCCTCTGGGCTCAACCTTGATCCAGTGGCCGGCGCCTCTTCCCATGCTCGCTTCCCAATTTCTGATCCGCTGCTCGCCGGCCGAACTCGTGCAGTCGCGGTGGCGACGCTCGGGAGACAGCCTCGATACGGCCGAGCAGGCACGAAGGCGAGCTTCGCGAATTCGTCACGCGCAAGCAGCCGCTCCGCTACCTTGGATGGCACGAACTGCAACGTGGTTGGAGATCCCCCATGACCGCCGTCGCGATCAACGACATCACCGTCGTCGACAGGCACAGGACCGACCTGGGCGACCTGGACGGGCTCGCGCGCTCGATGAAGGAGCTCGGACAGCTCCAGCCGATCGTCGTAACGACGAACCTCAGACTTGTGGCTGGCGGGCGACGGCTCGCCGCCGCGAAGTCGCTCGGCTGGCTTGAGATCGACGCGAAGATCGTCGACAACCTGTCCGAGGCCTCAGATCTCCTCCGCGCCGAACGGGACGAGAACACCTGCCGACAGGCGTTCCGGCCAACCGAGGAGCACTCGCTGTACGCCGCGCTGGTCGCGTTGGAATCCCAGGCGAGTGGCGAAGACCCCATATCCTCTGCTCCGTCGACCAAGGCGAAGGCGTCCATCGCCGAGATCGTCACCGGCAATCCCGGACGGCACCGGACGCTCGAGAAGATCGGCGAGGTCAAGGAGCTGGCTGGAGACGCCGCGCCTTCAGATCGCGTTCGCGAGGCCGCACGCGAAGCGCTCACCGAGATCGACCGGACCGGCAACGTGACAAGCGTCTACAAGCGCGTGAAGCTGGCCGAGAAGGCCGCCCGCGACGCACAGAAGTCCGCTTTTGAGGACTGGTCGGACGATGAGCTTCGCCTGCGTGATGATCTTCAAGGCGGGCGAACCGTCGTCGTCAGCTACCGCGAACACCATGCCCATCTCGTTTCTTGGGCGCTTGCCCAAGGTCTCCTCGAGCCGATCGATCGGCGCAGCGAGTGGGGCAACCCCTTCGAGCTCCCCTACGACGGCGACCGGGCAACGGTCGTTTCCAACTATGCCGAGCACTATCTCCCCCACAAACCGTCTCTGCTCTCCAGAATCACCGAGTTGCGCGGACGGGCACTCGCTTGCTGGTGTGCGCCAGATGCCTGTCATGGAGACGTGTTAAAGGTTCGTGCCGAGGAGCCGTAACCATGATCTTGGACGACTTCATCATGCTCGGTACCACGGTTCCGGAACCGAGCAAGGATGGCCGCGTGTTCGTCTGCTCTGCAGGAGTCAGTCCCGAGATGAAGCGGTTGGTCCGCATCTACCCCCTCGCACGTCGGTCGATCCCCAACCGATGGCGGATGTACCGCACCCCTCTGGAGCGGAATCCCCGCGACAACCGTCACGAGTCCTTCCAAGTCCGAGGCGACCGCGAACTCGGTCGCCACAACTGGATCAACACAAGATTCGAAGAGGTCCAGCGCGAAGTCACTCGCGGAAAGCGCGCCGCGCTTCTTCAGCCCTTCGTTCAGGGCAGCATCCAGCAGGCGAACTCCAAGCGGATCAGCCTAGCCGTGCTCCAGCCAGATGACTTCGACCTCTACTTCCGGAAGAACGAGGATGCCGACAAAGACGAGCAATTGACGCTTTTCGACACCGGCGAGGAGAACGCACACGCCCAAGGTCCGAGACGCTTCGAACTGATGCCGCGTCTTCGGTTCCGAGACGAGGGTGGCCCGCACGACCTCATGCTTCGCGACTGGGGAGCGTTCGAGCTCCAGCGCAAACACGGGCCTGCGTACTTCAGGGACAACCTCGCCAGCGCGCTGAACCTCACCCCGTCGTCATCACTGCTCGTCGGCAATATGAACAATCGCCGGACCACGTGGCTCGTCATCTCAGTCCTGAACGGCATCCGGGAGGAGCCGACCCTCTTCGATCCGCCCACGCCAGACATCGTGATCCCTGCCCAGGTGAAGCGCGAGGTGTTCATCCGCGACCAATACAGGTGCGTCGACTGTGGCGCCGACGACCGCGTCGACGTCGTACCGCTGAGTACCGAGCCAGTCGGCCGACTGCTCTTGGGCGGCGCCGAAGAGCTGACGACGCGATGTCACTCGTGTATCACCGGCCTGGATCCCCTCGTTTGAGGGCATGCAGGCACTCCTGGCCTCCCGCAAGCGTCGAGACCGCCCGGACGACAATCTGGGCGCCGTACACCTTTCCTGGCTCGACTGGCGCCGTGACCACCCATGCACCTTTACCCGCGTGGAGACGGTACCGCCGAAGCGCCTGGCACGAGCCGTGGACCGCTGAAGGACCGATGAACTCAGACCAGGCGATGCCCCTGCGGTGATCTCGGACTACGCACGCGCCAGCACCGTACGGAGGCCGCGAATCGGGGCGAAGATGGCCAGTGCGCCGAATTTGCATGCGTCAACGAAGCAGACGAGGGCCAGCACAAGCGTCCACTGCGAGGCACCCTCCTCAGCGAGCATTGTCGTCAGCTTGGCGGCCCAGAGGTACGCAGGGACTGCAACGAACCCCACAGGAATCGCCCACTTGAGGCGCCGCGGACTGCTGAGGTAGGCGATGGCGATGTTGGACGGGGCGTACGCCTTGACGTACCCGTGGATGGTGGCGACGGTGCGCCAGATGAGCAAGAAGAGAATCGTGAGCATGGGTCGGCCTCCGTTCGGAAACAGGCGTTGCGGTCCACGATCCGGGTGGTCGCTGGTTGACGTACTGGCCTGTGGATAAGCGTTCGCTGAGGCGACTATCTGAGGACCGGATGCGGCAACTCGGCGGTCTGTGCTCGCTCTATCGACGCGGTCGCTGAGAGTGTTGCGGCCCGACGCTGTGCGGTGATGGCACGGCGACGATCGGATCGCTCCGCTTCGCTTCGGACACCTGGACCGAGTGGGATGTTGCTAGTGATTTCATAGCGGTCGCGGTACGCGGCGATCGTCGCAACTGAGCGGGTCCACTCGCGGCGGGCTGTCGGTGACGTCGGCGGTACTCCGAGGCGCCGTGCCCAAACAGGGCGCTCGATTGCTGCGGCCTCAGCGAGTACGGTGGCTCGTGATTCGATGAGGCTCTTGCGCTCGTCGAGTGCATGCCGCGCTACCAACGGCATGGCGCCAACTGCTTCGGGGATCATGCCGGCGATGAAGCGCTGGGATGACGTGGCCGCGCCGTTGCGGGCTGGCTTCGTGGTCGTCGCGAGACGGAGTCGGTGCTGGAGTACGGCGGCGATGTCATCCGCGTCGCCGAGGTCGCGCTGTGCGACGAGCCGTGGGAATAGCCGGTCGATCGCGTGACCCGACGCCTCGGCGCGCCGCAGGGACCCCGTCAGAGGCCCGAAGGCGTCACCGACGATGACCTCGTCGGCCTGCGCTTCAGTTAGACCCGAGCGGCGGATGAGGTCGATCCAGCGGTCGCGTTGGGCGACGGCTGCGATGGTGTCGTACTCGGCTGCGAGCTGGGCGATGGAGCTCCAGGTGTCGTGTTCTGCGGTGATGGTCTGGTGGGCGGAGAGTTCGGCGCTGGAGTGTTGGATCACGCCGCAGAGGACGGTGCGGGCGTTCGTCTCGCCGTCGTCGGGATGGCCGACGTGGACGTCGTCGGGCTGGTCGAGGGCGACGTAGGCGGTGTTGGCCTCGCGGCCACGAGTCATGGAGACATACAGGTTCTCTTTCGTCGTTCTGGAGGAAGCGAGGACGTGGGCGGTGTCTACAGTGATGCCTTGGGCTCGGTGGGCGGTGATTGCGTACCCGAGGTCGACGTGCTCGGCTACGTAGTCGGCCGGGAGCACGAGTGTCGCGGCATGACCGGTCTGGCGAGAGATGACGAGGGTGCCGTCTTTGCCGACGTCGTCGATGCGCCAGCGATCCCCGTTGCGGACCCAGACGCCGCACAGCGAGCGGAGGCGGCGGTCGTTGCGGCGGGTGATCACAATGTCGCCGACTGAGGCGGGTTCGCCGCTGGCAAGAGTGACTTCGCGGGAGGATTGGGTCTGGCCGGTGAGGATGCGTTCGGCTCTTGCCCGGGCGTTGAGAGCGTGGACGGTTTCGGTGGTTTCGGTGACGAGGACGCTGGCTTGCCCGTCGGCTTGGTCGTTCCGCCAGGCGGTGTAGGCGGCTTCGAGCATTTCGTCGGTGGTGCCATCGCGGAGGCGGTCGTGTCGGGCGTAAGCGGTGATGGCCTCGAGGCGACCGGCACGGAGGGCGAGGCTCGTCTCGCGTTCCCACTCGTTGCGGAAGCGGTGGACCTCGGCGAGTTCGGGGACGTCTGTTCTGGCGGCGGCGAGAAGGGTGAAGGCGCCGCCGGCATCGACGGGCGGGAGTTGTGCCCAATCGCCCACCAGCAGGACCTTCGCGCCGGCGATGGCGGCAAGGTTGGTGATCTGGTCGAGGGTGGTGGTGTCGGCCAGGGTGGCTTCGTCGATGATGACGAGCTGGCCTCGATGGAGGCGCACGTTGTCGGCGGCGTGCTCGTAGAGCCATTTCGCGGTGTTCTCGCAGCGGATTCCGAGGTCTCCGGCGAGTACGTCGGCTGCGGCTGCGGAGGGGGCGAGGCCGACGACGCTGCCTCGGCCGTGCTCGCGCCGCCAAGCGGTGAGGAGGGCGTGCATGGCGGTGGTCTTCCCGGCGCCGGCTGGACCGACAAGGACGTCAACCAGTCTGCCGGAGGTGGCGATGGATTCGAGAGCGTCAGCTTGGTTGCGGGTGAGGCGGCGGCCCTGATGAGTGCGGCGTACGGCCCGGGCGATCGTTGCCGGGCTCAGCCTCGGGGCTGTGCGGGATTCGGCGCGTTCCAGGAGCCGATCCTCGGCCGCCATCACTGCGGTTGATGAGTAGTTGGTGGCGTGGCGCGGCCGGAACACCGACGTGCCGTCTTCCCTCCGGAACTCAGGCGGGCTCGAGCTCAGTTCGGGCGGAGTCAGCGCGACCGAGTGGCCCTCGGCCGCCTTGACGATCTTGCTGACGACGGCTTCGCGTTCGGCGGCGTTGGGAAAGCGCCAGTGCATGGTCTGTCGGGAGGCTTCTGCCCAGAGGTTCCAGTGGCGCCAGGTCGACCGCTTCCGTTCGACCTCGGCCACGACACTGCGGCCGATCTCTTCGATGAGCTCAGCCGGAATCTGCTCGGCCCTCACGATCGCCGGGCGGCAAGGCCGCGTCAAGCCGCGCGCCCAGGACATCGAGTCGCTACGAAGGACCTGTCCTGCGCGGAGGCGCCACTCGGCGGACAGGTCGAGCAAAGACCGCAGTTGCTTCTTGGGGCGGGTGGCAAGGGTCGCTCGGGCGCGGAGGGCAACGATCGTGGCGTTGCTGGGGCGGCGGCCATGCTGTGCGACGTACTCGTCGATCATCCGGTTCTTCTCCACCTCGATGGCGCGGGACCGGTTGGAGAACTCCTTGATCAGCGTCTCGTCGACGCCGGCGATCTCCCACTGTGGGTTGCGGTCAGCGTCCCGCCCCCGCTGCTCCCAAGCGAGTCCGAAGGTTCCGGTGATCCGATCGGCGAGCACGGCGTTGTAGTGCGCGGAGACGGCGGTGACCGCGGCGTGCATCGGCCGGCTGTCGAGGCTTCGCCAGCGGCCGTCCAGCACTGCTTTGACCTTGTTGGAGACGACCACGTGGGTGTGAAGCTGAGGGTCGCCGGAGCGCGAGTCCCAATGGTCGAAGGCGACCGCGATGATGCCCTCAACGCCGACCTGCGAGACGGCACCGTCGGCATTGGCAACCCCGGCCCTTGTCGCGGCCACCTCGCTCTCCATGTAGTCGATGACGTCGGCGACCGCCGCGTGGTGCGCCGCCAGGAGCAGTTCCTGGGTGTTCGCATCGGCCACGCCCCACAGCACTGAGACCGACTTGGGGACGCTGAAGGTGAAGTCGTACGCCGCCACCGCCCGCCGTCCGGACTGGGCTGCCTCCTCGGCCTCGATCCGCGCCGTCTCCGTCGCTCGATCGTCGTCGCTGAGGTTGGAGTCGAGGTGGCGTACGCGGTCAGCGATTCGCTCCTCGGTCGGCGTGTATTCGGGGTACGCCCGGCCGAGCGGGTCGCCGGTCACCGGGTCACGACCAGCGCCGATCAGAAGCGCGAGCTGCGCCTCGGTCACCTGGGCAGCCTGCCTGATCCTGCCTCCGCCGACGCCCGGTAGCCCAGATCCCATCCACCGTCCCGGCGGGGTGCCCGCTTCGGCGTAGTAGCGGGTCAGTGGCGTGGCCAGCGCTCGGTTGCCGTCGCCGGCCGCCACAGTCTTCAGGAGATACTTGTAGCCGTCGCCCGCGTGCATCACCCGCATCGACACCACCACGGCGCCCCTCCTCTGGCTCCGGGATGCGTGTCAGCATCCCACTCACCACTGAGGTGTCCTCGATCTGCCAATCGTGTGCTGCCGTGAAGGGCGCAGGGGGGACCTGGGAAGGTCGGAGCACCTTGGAGCGATGCGGGCTGGGCCAGAGAGGGCATCTGATGAGCGAGCTCGGCGAGTGTCCGCGAACAGCTGCAAACAAAGATTAGCGTTGCAATTTGGGTAAAGGTCAGTGAAGACTGAGGACCAGACTGCGTCGCCGCTGGGCACCAGCGCGACGCATTCTGCGTCCTCCAGCCGGAGGAAGCAGGTACCCCACCATGAGGATCGCGGCAAGAACCTTCAGCGTCACGACAGCAGTTCTACTGTTCGCCGTCGCTACTTCTTGCGCCCAATCACCGGACGGGACGGGTCCGACGAGCAAGCCGGATCCGTCGTCGAAGGAGCCGATTTCGACGGCGCCGGAGTCTCAGGAGGATCGCGCCTCGGCCGATGCGGAAGACGCTGTGCGGGCATTCTTCAAGACGGTCGATGAGCTTCAGCAGGATCCTGACAAGGATCTTGAAGGACTGACGAACGTTGCGATCGGCGTCCAGCTCAATGCCCAGAAGCTGTCGATCGAGCAGCTCCGGAAGGCTGGCCAGCATCAGACCGGCAGTACCGACGTCGCTGAGATGAAGGTGCAGTCGGTGAGCCTGGACAACTCCGACCCGAAAGCCGGGAAGGTACCGACGGTAACGGTGGATGCCTGCTGGGATGTCGCCGACGTTGATGTGGTCGACAAGAACGGGAAGTCGGTGGTGAGTCCGGATCGGCCGGATGACGGCTGGACCCGTTTCACCGTGGCCAACTACCACTGGTCCAAGAATCCGAGCGGCGGCTGGCGCATCGCCAACGGCCAAGACCTCGAGCAACCGTCATGCAAGGCTTCCTGACACGCGCATTCATCATCGTCCTCCTCGCGGCGGGCGCAACTCTTCTCGGCACCGGCACGGCGTCGGCCGACACTCGATGTCAGCAGACCAACAAGTCGACCGGCGAGTGCATCCTCTGGGTTGAGACCGGATCGCCTGGTGGCGGCGCTGGCGGATCGGGTGGTGAGGGGAAGCCGGCTGGGTCGACCAGTGGACCGAAGGACTCCGGCTCGGGGAACAGTTGCTACTGGGACCCGGCCAAGCAAGGAGTTGCCGGACCACCGGCTGGTCCGGTGCCGTGCACATCGCCCTATGGCACCTGGAGCAATGACCGCAACTGTTACGTGGAGGCGTACGACCCTCCTCCCCCACCGGGTGACCCTGCTTGGGAGGGACACGAACCCGATGACGGCGCGGTCTACAACTGCTACCAGCCGCAGACGTCTCTGCTGGTGACCTTCTGGTCCCAGACACCCCCAGAGGCTGCGGAGGCCGGACCATCGCCACGTGAGGTCGCGCTGATGGCGATCGAGAAGATGAACCTTCGAGCCATCGACATCGGGATCACCCCGGAGGCCGGCGATGACCGCGTCGGGCTGGTCGGGATGCCGGTGTGGCTATGGGTGAACGACCCGGGTCCGTCCACGTTCGGTCCGGCGACGGCGTCAGCGTCGGCCGGTGGGATCACGGTGTCCGCAACGGCGCGGGTGCACGAGATCACCTGGGACATGGGAGATGGCACGCAGGTCGTGTGCCGGAGCGCGGGGACGCCGTACGAGCCGAGGTTCGGCAAGCGGAAGTCGCCGAACTGTGGCCACGTCTATGAGAAGTCGAGCGCGCATCAGCGCGGCGAGAAGTACACCGTGACGGCGACCTCGGACTGGGTGATCACCTGGGCCGGCGCGGGACAGACCGGAACGATCCGGCTGGGCGGCCTGGCCCGTTCGGTCGACATCACGGTTGGGGAAGCGCAGGTGCTCGTGAGCTGAGGCCCGTGAGCAGGAGAGGGACCACCGATGACCAGCACCACAGTACGCAGCGACCGAGCCACGCCGTCCGAGGGCCCGAAGGCGTTGCCGCCGCCAAAACTGCGCCGCCGGCCGTGGCTATCGGTCGCCGCCGCAGCCGCGATCGCGCTTGGCGCGTTCGGAGGCACGTGGGTCTGGGCGGCGACCACGGACACGGTCGAGGTGCTGGCGGCCCGTACGACGATTCCTCGCGGTGCGCTGATCACGCACGACGACCTCGAGCGGGTGCGGATCACCACCGACCCAGCTCTTGCTCCCCTTCCGGCGAACGCTCTGGATGACGTGGTGGGCAAGCGAGCGGCGTACGACATCTTGTCCGGGGGTCTGATCACTGCTGAGGCTGCGACGGATGACCCGGTGCCCGGCGAGGGGAAGTCGGTGGTCGGGGTGGCGCTGACTCCGGCGCAGGAGCCGGGGGTGGCGCTTCGCAGTGGGGATCTCGTCCGGGTCGTGGTCGCTCCGGCCGTCGGCGAGGAGGTGCCGAGCGGTACGCCGCAGTTCTCCGAGGCGGAAGTCGTCGAGTCCCACCGCGGCGAGGATGGGACGCTGGTGGTCAGCGTGATGGTGCCGCATGCCGAAGCGACGCTGCTGGCAGCACGTGCTGCGAGCGGCAACGTGGCGCTCGTGCTCGACTCCGGGGTCGAGTGATGGCGGTCATCGCACTCGCATCGGCAGGCGGATCACCTGGAGTCACGACCACGAGTCTCGGGCTCGCGTTGGCCTGGCCACGCCCGGTCCTACTCGTCGACGCGGATCCGACCGGAACCGCCGGGGTGTTGTCGGGATTCTTCCGCGGTACGTGGGCACCCGAGCTGTCCTTGATCGACCTGGCGCTGAGTCCCCTCGGTGTCGCTGACGCTCTACCAACGGTGGCGCAGAGACTGGAGGGCACCTCGGTCTCGATCGTCGCTGGCATCCGCGATCACGCACAGGCAACTGGCCTTCGAGATCTCTGGGCTCCGCTCGCCGAGGCGCTGGCTGACTTGGAGTCGACGGGCCAGGATGTGATCGTGGACGGCGGCCGGCTCGGGCTTCCCGGTTACCCGGAACCGCTGCTCGATGCCGCGGACCTGACCTTGATGGTGACGCGCTCGCCGCTTCCGGCCCTGGCCGCGGCGCGTACGTGGTCGGCGACGGTACGCCGCCAAGACTCCGGATGGCGGAACCCTGGCGCGCTCCTGATCGGTGAGGGCCAGCCCTATAAGGCGGCCGACGTCGCCAGGGTGATCGGCCTACCGGTGATCGGAGTACTGCCGGACGAGCCGGAGGCCGCTGCGGTCTACTACCGCGGTGCCCATGCACCAGCCCGGTTCGAGAACGGGACGTACGTCCGCTCTCTGATCGCACTGACAGAGGTCGTCCAGGCAGCCGTCTCCCGCGCCCGCAATCAGCTGATCGAGGAGGTGGCTCGATGAACGACCACCGCCCGCGGACGAGCAACATCGAGCCGCCGGATCCGAGTCGGTTGCCGCTGTTCGCGCCGCAACGAACCATGCCAACATCAACGGCACAGCGGAACGGTCACCGGGTGGGGTCCGGGCCGCTCGCTTCCTCCGAGACTGGTATCGGTTCTGTCGAGGTTGACTGGTCGCTGGTCGCTGCGCTCCGCGCTCAGGCTTCGGAGCAGCTGAGCCAGGCGGTGGCCGCTGACGGCGTACGCCTGGACAAGGAGTCGCAGGAGGAGCTGGCCAAGGCGATCGTGCTGGACCTGATCGAGGCCGCGATGGCGGACGACATGGACGTCGGCGCGCCGACCTGGACCGCGGCGAAGCAACGCGCGGTCTTCAAGGCGGTGCTTGACTCGCTCTTTCGACTCGGCAGGCTGCAACCGTTGGTAGAGCGTGAGGATGTCGAGAACATCCTGATCACCGGGTGTGACGAGGTCTTCCTCGAGCTCGTCGACGGGACCCTCCTCGCCGGACCACCAGTGGCGGATTCGGATGAGGAGCTGATCGAGTTCCTCGTGTTCCTCTCCTCTCGAGGCGAAGGGTCCTCGCGGCCGTTCTCGCCGGCGCGACCGACGTTGCATCTGACCTTGGGTGAGTACGCCCGCCTCGCCGCCGTGGCCTGGCGGATGCCTCGACCCTCCATGGTTATCCGCCTGCACCGCATGGTCAATGTCACCCTCGATGACTTGGTGGACATGCAGATGCTCACCCCTGTCGCGGCCTCGTTCCTCCGCGCCGCCGTCAGAGCCCGGGAGTCGATCGTCGTCTCAGGGGTGCAGGGAGCTGGCAAGACAACCCTCGTCCGTGCGCTGTGCAACGAGATCCCGCCACGCGAGGTGCTCGGCACCTTCGAGACCGAGTACGAGCTGTACCTGCACAAGCTCAAGACCCAGCACCCGATCGTCTACCCGTGGGAGGCCCGACCGGGCTCGGGCGAGTACGGCCCCGACGGACGCCAGGCTGGTGAGTTCACCCTGGACGAGGCGCTGTATGACTCCTTCCGGTTCAACCTGTCGCGCCAGATCGTCGGCGAGGTCCGAGGCAAGGAGGTCTGGCCGATGATCAAAGCGATGGAGTCCGGCCCCGGCTCGATCTCGACCACTCACGCCTCCGATGGCGTCGCGGCCCTGCGCAAGCTGGTCACCTGCGCCATGGAGGCCGGGCCTCACGTCACTCACACGCTGGCCACCGCCAAGCTCGCCGCAACCCTGCGCCTGATCGTCCACCTGGAACTGCACACCACCCAGATTGCCGACGGCGAGTGGCAGCGCACCCGCCGAGTCGCAGAGATCGTCGCGGTCGAGCCCGGCGAGCATGAGCTCGGGTACGCCACGACCCCCGTCTTCACCACAGACTCCGCCACCGGGATGGCGACGCCTACGACCCTTCCGGACAGGTATCGTGCCCTCGCCGCGTATGGGTTCGACTATGCCGGGTACCTCGCGACGCAGACTCCCTACCGCCCGGACGGTGTCTCATGACGCCGCTCATCCCAGCGATCTCCGGAGCACTGATCGTCGCCGGGGTCATCGGGCTCATCGCCGGTTTTCGCCGCGTGCCGGTTGCCGAGCGGGTCCCGACCCGGTCGAGGTCGTTGAACCGGATTCGGTCCCTCTCCCGCCAGACTCGCCTGTTGCTCGCTGCCGGGTTCATGGCCGGCGTGCTCGGCTGGCTGGTGACCGGCTGGCTGCTGGCCCTCGTCATCGGTCCGGCGGCGGTCATCGGACTCCCCTACCTCTTGGCCACCTCGCCCGCCAAGGCACGCATCGCCCGCCTCGAAGCGCTCGAGGAGTGGTCCCGGTCCCTCTCGGGCGTGCTCACCGTCGGGGTCGGCCTGGAACAGGCACTCATCGCCACGCTGCGCTCCACCCCAGCACCGATCGCTGGCGAGGTCGGGCGCCTCGCAGCTCGCCTGCGTGCCCGGTGGCGTACTGAGGATGCGCTCCGGGCCTTCGCCGATGAGCTCGACGACGCCACCGGTGACCTGGTCGCGGCGAACCTCATCCTGGGCTCCCGTCGCCGTGGGGCTGGTCTCTCGGCCGTGCTCGACTCGCTGGCCGAGTCGGTCGCTGCCGACGTACGCGCTCGGCGTCAGGTCGAGGCCGACCGTGCCAAGCCGCGCGCGACCGCGCGGTGGGTGACGATCATCAGTGCCACCGTGCTGCTGGTCCTGGCGCTCTCCGGCGGCTACGTCGAGCCGTACTCCACCCCGCTCGGCCAAATCATCCTGACCATCCTGCTCGCTGCCTACGCCGCGCTGCTGGTGTGGATGCGCCGGATGGCTGAGGGCAAGGCACCGCCCCGAATCCTCGGCAACCGCCGCGAGCTCACGAAAGCTGAGCTGTCATGACCGGTCTGCAGATCATGATGGCCTCCGGCGCGCTGATCGGGCTCGGCATCGTGCTGCTGCTGGCCCGCGTACTGCCGGCGCATCCCGATCCGGTCGACGCGCTTGACCGGCTCGCTGCCAAGGCGGCACCGACCAGGGCGGTTGCGGCTCCGGCGAACCGGACGGAGCGGCTCGGCACCTGGGCGATCCGCGCTCTCCCGCCGGCGATCTGGGTGCGTACGCCAACGCGCGAGCTCGCGCTCCTACGGATCTCGCTGGCTCGGTTCTACGGCGAGAAGATCATCTTCGCGGCACTCGGGCTGGTCATCGCGCCCCTGTTCGCGGTCTTCCTCTCACTCATCGGCCTCGGGCTCCCTGTCGCACTCCCGGCCATCGGTTCGATTGCTCTTGCCGTGGTGATGTTCTTCATCCCGAACTACAACGCGATCGACGATGCCCGTGCAGCCCGGCTGGAGTTCACCCGGGCGCTGGGGGCCTATACCGAGCTGGTCGCGCTCGAGCGCAACAACGGTTCCGGTGTACGCCAGGCCATGGAGGCCGCTGCCGAGATCGGCGACTCGTGGGTATTCACCCGGCTGACCGAGGAGCTCACCCGCTCACGCTGGTCCGGCCTACCACCCTGGGAAGCGCTCCATGCATTGTCGGAGGAGCTCGGCCTTCCCGAGCTCGATGACTTCGCTGACATCATGCGCCTCTCCGGTGAAGAGGGCGCGGCGGTCTACTCGACCCTGCGCGCCCGCTCAGCTGCGATGCGCACCGCCATGCTCAACGACGAGATCACCGAGGCCAACGCCGTCGGTGAACGCATGTCCATCCCCGGCTCACTGCTCGGGGTGGTCTTCATGGGGCTGCTCCTGGCTCCATCACTGCTCCGGATGGTCATGCCCACCTGAGACGTACGAAAGGGCTCGCCGACACACGAAACGAGATATCTCCTCATGCACCGACTCATCACCTTCATCCTCGGACTCATCCTGATCGGCCAGCACCACCTGGACGTGGCCATCGAGGGTCGCCGGCGGCGCGACGAGCGCGGCTCGGTGACGATCGAGAACGTTCTGTGGGCCGTCGCCGTGATCGCGATCGTCGCCATCGTCGTCGCCGCGATCAGGACCTTCGTCACCAATGAGTCCAACAAGATCAGATAGGCACCGCCGGGCTCGCGACGAACGAGGCGCCGCCTCGATCGAGCTCGTCATTCTGCTACCCGCCCTGTTCGCGGTCATGTTCCTCGGAATGCAGGCCGCGCTCTACTACCACGCCCGCACGATCGCGGTTGCCGCTGCACAAGAGGGTGCCCGAGCGGCCGGCGCAGAGGGCGCGACCTCAACCGACGGCAGGCGATCGGCGCGCGCCTATCTCACCGACGTCGGTGGAGACGCACTGAGGTCGAGCCGCGTCAGCGTCACCCGGACCGGGACGACAGCCACGGCGACAGTCACCGGGCGGAGCCTGAGCGTATTGCCCGGGTGGCAGCCTCGAGTTCGGCAGTCAGCGAGCGTGACCGTCGAAAGGCTCACTGCGCCATGACCTCGAGACGACGAGATGAGCGTGGATCCTCCGCGATCGAGGCAGCCATCGGCGTACCTGCCTTCGGTCTCTTCGTCGGCCTGATCATCTTCGGTGGACGTATGGCCGTCGCGCACGAGTCGGTGCAGTCGGCCGCAGCAGAGGCCGCGCGTGCGGCTTCGATCGCCCGGTCCTCCTCCGACGCGACGCGAACCGCGACCGACGCGGCACGGGCGAGCCTCAAGAGCCAAGGGATCAACTGTCGTAGGGTCGCGGTTCGAATCGACACCCGGGCATTCCAGACAGCCGTCGGGGAGCCGGGGGCGGTGGCCGCCACCGTCACCTGTCGCCTGGATCTGACCGACCTGTCCGCGCCCGTGCCAGGGAGTCGCACGATTCGGGCCACGATGTCCTCGCCAGTTGACACCTGGCGGGAGCGAGGTGATTCACGATGAATCACTTCCGCGATGAGCGCGGTTCGGTCACAGCCTGGATGGCGACCGGAGCCTTCGTCATGGCCACTCTTGTCGGGCTGGCCGTCGACCTCGGTGGGCAGGTTCACGCCCAGCAGCGAGCCCACGATGTCGCCGCCCAGGCAGCGCGCGCCGGCGCCCAGGAAGTGCAGGCGGCCCCCGCCGTGCAGGGCCGGTACGCCCGGATCGACACCAGTGCCGCGCGCCAGGCAGCCCAGGCGTATCTCTCCGCCGCCGGCATCTGGGGCACGGTCTCGATCAGTAACGGCGACCGGATCGTCGTCGAGTGCCGCGACACCTACCGCACCAAGTTCCTCGGGATCGTCGGGATCACCAGGGTCACGGTCCATGGCGAAGCGACCGGCCACCTCGTACGCAGCCTCGGAGGTAACCAGCGATGATCACCAGGCTCCGCGGACTCGCCGCCACCCTCGCCCTTGCGCTCTTCGTCATAGGCGGTCCAATCTTCCTTGTCTATGCCCGGTCGCTGCCTGACTTCAGCGCCTTCACCTGGGACCGGCTCCAGGACCGCGACGATGGCACCGTGGCGCTCGCGGTCATTTACGTCGTGTGCTGGGTCTGCTGGGCGCTGTTCACCATCTCGGTATTCGTGTCCGTTGTATCGATGCTGCGAGGGATCCGGGTCCCTTGCCTGCCGGGTCTCAGCCTTCCTCAGGGTGCAGCGAACCATCTCGTCGCCTCCGCCGCGCTTCTGTTCATCAGCGCACCCGCAGTGACGCAGACCATGACCGCGCCCCCGGCGGACGCGTACGTCCCTCAGGACGTGCCGGTCCAACTCGTCAGCGATCCCTCAGGCGACCACGAACCACGCAACCGGACTGCCGCCGAGCATCCCACAGAGCACAACCCACAGGCGACATCCTCCGGCGAGACTGTGGCCTACACCGTCAAGCGCGGCGACAGCCTGTGGCGGATCGCGGAGAAGCACCTGGGCAGCGGTGAGCGGTTCAAGGAGATCGCAGCCCTGAACACGTACGTCCTCTCGAAGAATCCCGACTACCTCGAAGCAGGTCTCGTCCTTCGTCTTCCCGCTCCCGCGAAACCGGCCGAGAACACCGACGCCGGCGACGACACTTACGTCGTTGAGCCGGGTGACACTCTCTCGGAGATCGCCGAGGAGGAGTTGGGGGATGCCGAGAGATACCCCCAGATCTTCAACGCCTCCACCAACACAGTTCAGCCCGACGGCGCTCGGTTGACCGATCCTGATCTGATCCACCCAGGCTGGACACTGAAGCTCCCCACGACAACGAAACCCCAGGTCAGGAAGGGGGGATCTCCCACAACACCGCCTCCGGTCTCGCCCACCCCGTCGGCATCCCCCACCCCTGAGACATCACCACAGACGTCACCTTCGACATCCCCCTCACCCGTACCGGCAACGCAAGCACCCGACGACGCGAGTGACGACGCCTCCCACACTCCCGCCTGGGTGCTCCCCGGGCTCACCGGTGCCGGCGCGGTCCTCGCCGGCCTGGTCTTCCTCGCGCTGCGCTCCTACCGACGCACCGCGCTCCGCTTCCGCCGCCCGGGCCACATCCTCTCCGCTCCTCCAGAGATCACCGACGTGGCCAAGACCGCTCAGTTCGCCGGCAGCGTCACCGGCCCGAACATCCTTGGCCTCAACCACCTTCTCGAAACGCTCGAGGAGACGGCGGACTCGATGCCAGCGCTGACCTGGGTCGCCCTCGGAAAACGCACCGCGACCCTGCACCTAACGGAGAGCGCGCACCTTCCAGACCCCTGGACCGGCGACGGAACGATCTGGACGGCCCCGCTGCCAGAGAACCCACCCGATCCCGAGTACGCCTGCCCATACCCCCTCCTCGTCGGGATCGGCTCCAACGACAGCGGCGACCACGTCCTGCTCAATCTCGAGGAACTCCCCTACATCACCGTCACCGGCGACCCTGCCAGGAAGGCAGCGTTCGCGAGATATGTGACCGCCGAGCTCGCCTTCAACCCCTGGTCGATCGTCGCCACCGTCGACACCTTCGGTGAGGCCTCTCAGGTCACCTTCTGGTTCGACGACCTGTCAGGAAATGACCAGGGCCGGGCCAGCCACCACGCGGCCCAAGACGACCGCTTCGTGTCCGAACTTGCCCAAGCACTCGACCCCAAGTTCGCTCAGTCAGAGATCGACACCTACCACGCCGTCATCGCGAGCAGCGACCACGCCGACCTGGCCCAACAGGCGGCCGAGATCATCGCGGCGTACCCCTCCAGATCCGGCGCTGCAGTCCTTCTCTTCGCAGACACCGCCCCACCAGGGAGCACCCCTATCGACCTCACCCACGACGGACGCCTCCACCTGCCGGCCCTGGACCTCGACCTGATCGCGGCCGGGCTCACCGAATCCGAAGCGGCGGCCTGTGCCACCCTCTTAGCTCTCGACCCGGTCCCCGACAACACCACGGTGCCCATCTCCAGGAGCGCGAACGACCAGAAGACCACCACCGACGAAGCCGGCGCACTCGTCCCCGATCAGACCGAAGCGCGCCCCGTCGACCAACCAGCTGGACCCGATTCACTCCTGCCGAAGGAAACCAAGCAGTACGTCGCGGCCGCGGCCACCACGACGGTCGACATCGACCAGCTGGCTCCCGTCACGACACACCCACGTCCAGACCTCCCGGCGGATGCCGAGGCCGCCGATCTGAACGCGCCTACGGACCCTGATGCTGCCGCATCCGAAGAGGACGGTGTCGGAGGCACCGCCGACGACGATGCGACCCTCAACAACACGGTCGACAGCTGGTATGACGACGACTGCCCCTACCCCCGCCTCACCCTCCTCGGCCCGCTGGCCGCCCGAACCCACGGCGACCACAAAGCAGTGGCCCGGCGACGCCCGTTCTACCTCGAGCTCCTGACGTACCTCGTCCTCCACCCGCAGGGTGTCACCGGCGCCCAGATGGCCGAAGACTTCGGCCTCAAGATCCAGCGCCTGCGCACCGACATCGCAGAGGTACGCAAGTGGCTCGGCACCAACCCAGACACCGGCGAACTCCACCTGCCCAAAGCCGACACGACCGACGCCACCGGCTCCCGCGGCTCGTCCCTCTACCGGGTCGATGGCGTCCTCACCGACTGGGATCTCTTCAAACGACTCCGCGCCCGCGGTCAACGCCGCGGTGCCGACGGCATCGAAGACCTCATCGCCGCCCTCGACCTCGTCACGGGCGAACCCTTCACCCACCTACGCCCCGCCGGATGGGCCTGGCTCAACGACCTACGCACCAACGACATCGCCCAATGCGCCATCGTCGACACCGCCCACATCGTCACCGCCCACGCCTTGGAGAAGCACGACACCAACCTCGCCCTCGTCACCGTCGAGATCGCCACCAAGGCGTCCCCCTACGACGAGATCTGCCGTCTCGACCTCGCCCGCGTCAAAGACGCCACCGGCGACACCATTGGCGCCGAGGAGATCGTGCGTCGAGAGGTCTTCAACCGCACCGATGATCACCAAGGCCCGATCGAAGATTCTGCCAGAACGAGAGCAGTCGCTACCGAGGCCGGCTGGATCCGCAGGGACGGCCAGCCAGGTTCTTGACGCGAAAGGAGTTCAAGCCGAACGCCCGTCGAACATTCGTTCGACTTGGTGATCTACACTCGTTGCCATGGCGATCCCACCCAAGAACGACAGATGGCCGCCATACCGCCCCGATCAGCAGCGCCTCGTCTTCGTACGGCAGCAGGGAAGACTCCGCCCCCGCCTGGGCCTCGTCATCACCTGGCCGATCGCCGGCACCGGAAACCGCTTCCTCGTCGCCTACTGGGACGACGGACCGAACGCCGGCGTCCGGATGGCCTGGCTCAAACGACAGCAACTCTCTCCGATCAAAGTGGACCCCAACTGGCTCGACGGCCCAGCACCCTGGAAGACCGACAGGGACGTCCTGCGCTACCGAAGCAGATGACCCGCTAACTGGCCGCGCCATGTCGTCTGGAGACCCCAGCCGCAAGGATCGTTCACGGAGAGGCCATCCGGCCGGGGACGTCATGACGTCAAGCAGCAAGAGGCCATCGAGACACGTAGACGATGCGGACAGAAAGCTTGTCCGCATCCGCTGACCCTTACAGACTCCGTCATGTCGTGTTTTAAGTATGCTCTTGAGGTCTCGGAAGGGGGCGGCGTGGGGCAGACACCGAAGGAGCTGAACCCGTTCGAGTCCGCGCGTGCGTTCTTCGGGGCAGAGCTGCGGCATTGGCGGACGCAGCGGGGGCTGTCGCAGGCTGCACTCGGTCGGGTGACCCATGACAGCGCTGCCCTCATTGGCCGGTTCGAGAAGGCGGAGCGCTGGCCGAGCCGCGCCGCAGTCCTTCGGCTGGACGAGGCGTTGGAGACGTCCGGGGCCCTGGTGCGGATCTGGGACAGAGCCGATCAGGAGGCCCAGCGGCCGCACGACGGCGGGAGGACAGCTCAGGTCGACACCGGCCTGGGGCTGGAGTGGCACACCGACCTGTCGACGACGGCTAGCACCGTGGCCGCACTCTGGGCTGGGGACGCCGCCTTGGAGTCGATTCCTCTGCAATGGCTGCCGTCGGCCGACGACGGAGCACTGCTGCGCTGGCACCTGGAGCAGGCACGACCGGCACCGACCCTGCGGCCTTCGGGCGGGCCAGCTAGATCTGATCGCCCCGGAGGACGCCGACGCCTCAGCCTGCTCGACGTGGAGGCCGTCGCTGCCATGGGGAGCGCGTTCTCGAAGGCCGACCACCAGCTCGGCGGCGGCTACGCGAGGTCGACGCTCGGCCATTACCTGCGCACCACGGCGCGCCCGCTGCTCTCGGCGGAGTGTGACGGGAAGGTCCACCGCCAGCTGCTCACCACGACCGCGAGACTCTGCGACCTCGCGGGCTTCATGTCGTTCGACTCCGGCCATCAGGGCCTGGCCCAGCGCTACTTCGTCCAGGCTCTCCGCCTGGCGCGGGCGGTCGACGATGAGGCCCTCGGTGCACACATCCTTGGCGACATGACCATGCAGGCGCTCCATCTGGACGCCCGCGCACAGGCGGTCGCACTGGGCGAGGCCGCTGCCGAAGCCGGCCGCCGGTCGGGTTCGCACATCGTCGCGGCGCGGGCCAGCGCTGTGGCCTCGAGAGCATTCGCCCGCTCATCTGACCCCGTCGCCGCGGACAGAGCGATGAACGACGCCGAGCGCTTCCTCCAAGCCGGTGCGAGCGACCGAGACCCGGACTGGATCGGGTTCTTCAACACCGACCAGCTCTCCACCGAGTTCCTCTACTCCTCCTCCGACCTCGGGAGGACCGCGCGAGTGGAGCAATACGCGGCGACCTTGCTCACCACGGCGTCCTCGTCGGCGATGCAGCGACGCCAGGTCCTGGTCACAGCGACCATCGCCGCGGCGTTCCTCCCGTCTCCCCAACGCGACGGCCACGCCGATCCGGTGCGCGCCCTGGAGGCCCTGCGCCGGGTCCTGCCGTTCATCGCCGGAGTGTCCAGCGCCCGCGCGCTGGCGGCCGTGAACGCCGTCCGAGGGCAGCTCGCCGGTCACCTCGACCCGGACCTGCTCAGAGGGTTCGAGTCCGACCTTCATGACGTGATGCTGTAGAGAGGAACCCGTGGTCGACCTCACCGACGCCGAGCTGCGCGACGCCCTGTGCGAAGCATCGGAGCGCGCCTCGCTCTCCGCCGAGGGGGCACGGATCATCCACCACTACTCGAACGCGGTGTTCCTTCTCCCCGCCGAGGAAGCCGTGGCGAGGATGACCCCTGAATCCCGTTCCGTCGCGCAGATCGAGACCACCCAGCACGTCGTCCGACGGCTGTGCGACGACCACGGCTTCGGCGCGACCTCGCCGATCGCGGGCACCGCTCCCACCGTGGTCCGGCCTCGCCAGGGTGCACCCGGCCTGACGGTGAGTTTCTGGCACTACTACCCGCAACCGGAGTCCGCCGAAGCCTTCGACTCGGCCCATCTCGGCTCGCTCCTGCGGGATCTGCACGCCCTGCCCGAGCCGCCGCTGGCGCTCCCCCGGTGGCGGCCGCTCACCTCGCTGCGCAACGTCTTGACCTCAGAAGGCCCTTACGAAGGCCTCAGCAGCGCGGAGCGTGAATGGCTGCTCGAGGAGGTCGAGTCCGTGACCGAACGGGTCGACAGGTACGACTGGCCGCTGGGGACGGGGTTGATCCACGCCGACGCGTGGGCGGGGAATCTGCTCTGGGACGTCACCGCGAGCACTGGGCCGCGGGCGATCCTCGGCGACTGGGACGGGGTCAGCATCGGTCCGCGAGAGATGGACCTGATCCCGACCTGGCACGCGGCGACCCGCTATGGCAGGGACAAGGCCTGGATCGAGCGGTTCGTCGACGCCTACGGCTACGACCTGAGCGAGGAGCCCGGCCTGGACCTGCTGATGCGGATGCGCGACCTGGTCCAGCTCTCCGGGCCACTGCGGCGTGCCAACCGGTCTGCTGCGCACCACGCGGCGCTCCGCGAACGGTTCGACGCCATCCGCGCCGGCGACACCGCCATGACCTGGACAGGGCTCTGAGGCAAGCGCGCTTCCCTCCTCGCATCGATGCGGACAGGAACGCTGTCCGCATCGAACCCCTTCCGCCGACTGCCTGATGACGGGCCCAATGGAACTGCCCCGGCCGAACCGCTGCGGCAAAGGAACCGTCTACATCAACCAGTCGAAGGAGACCGACATGTTCGAGAACGACCGCACCCAGCCCGTCGAACGGCGCACAGACAGCGATCACGTGAAGGTGATCGAGCTCGGCGACGCTGCTGAGCTCACCCTGGGCAGCGGCGGATCGGGCAGCGAGGACAAGCGCCGCCAGTACAACTGACGCCTGCCATGCACCGGGGAGGGCCTGCCCTGCGGGCCCTCCCTGCCCGGTCCGCGACTCTTCACGAAACGAGGTTGAGCATGTTCTGGATGGCCGGCTACATTGGCAACCACTCACGGCCCCGCTCCCCGCTCGGCGCACGCCCGATCGCCGCGAAGGGGACATCGATCGTCTGGGCAGTGGACGAGCACGGGACCCACGCGTCAGCAGCGCAGCAGTACCGCCTGGTCCGCGACCGCGCACACGACCTGATCCTCATCGGGACGACTTCGGTCGCCGACGCCGAACTCACCGCGGTCGCGGCCAGTTCGGTCCCCGACAATGTGACCTGGCGATGGCCCGGTGCCTACGCGGTCGTAGAGCAGACCGAGTCGCACCTCTCGGTCTGGTCGGACCTGGCGACCGCCGTCCCGATCTACACCTGCCTCGCCGACGAGGGCGTCTACTGGTCGACCACCGCCCGGGGCCTCGCAGGTCTCGCTAGTGACGGCGAGCACCGTCTCGACCTCGAGCGGGTCGCGGGCGAACTCCATGCGCCCGGCACGCCGAGGCTCTTCGGGGAACGCACGTACTTCGATGGCGTACGCCTCGTCCTTCCCGGGCACCGCTACATGTTCGGCCGCAGCGGCACGGCCTGGCGCAGCCGCATGTGGGTGCCAGGAGAACGGCACGGCTCGGAACCGAGCGGCCCGGCCGGTCTCCGGGCCGAGCTCACTGCAGCGGTCAGATCGCGGGTCGAGAACGCGATCGCTCCGAGCGCGGACCTATCCGGCGGGCTCGACTCGACCGCGCTGACGCTCCTAGCGGCCAGAGCCCTGGCCCACAGCGGGCGCAGGATCTCGGCCTACACGGTCCACGAGCCGTCAGCCAACGCAACCGGAGAACCGACCGGGGACCTTGCGCACGCGCTGCGAGCTGGGCAGCACCCGGGGATCGAGCACCATCTCCTTGCCCTCGACGGCGCTCATCTCCCGTACGGCCGTCTTGACGGTCTGCCGGCGACCGACGAGCCCGCGCCGTCGGCCAGGGCCTACGCCAGGTTCGCGTTCCAGCTCAACGCTATGCGCGAGCGCACAGCCACGGACTGCCACATGACCGGCGACGGCGGCGACACGGTGCTCATGACGTCAGTCGCGTGGATCGCGGACGCGATCACCCACCGACGCTTCGCCGTCGCTGCAGCCGAGGCACGCAGGCTCGCGAGGCTGCGGCGCACGGCCCCGGCAGAGGTGCTCCGCGCGGCAACGGACCTCCTCCGCCATACCCCGGAACAGGGCCTGGCGGCAGCCGCCGCCTGGTGGCACTCAGGGCACGCGACCAAGACCCAGCGCTCCGCGGCCGCTGCATGGCTGACGCTCGCGGCACCGCCGCCGTGGGCGACTGGGCAAGCCAGGCTCCACGCAGCGGCCCTGGCGAACGTCGCCCCCGCCCTGCCGCACGCCCGCGGTGCGCTCACAGCGCACGCGATCGTCCACGACACGGCGGAGGTCGGCAGGACGGCCCTCTCCGACGCCCAACTGGCAGCGCACCATGGCGTGCCGTTGCACAATCCTTTCGTCGACTCTCGCGTTCTGGCCGCCGTGCTGAGCATGCCGGTCGCCGCGATGCCGCGCCCGAGCGAGTACAAGCCGCAGATCCGGGAAGCACTGGCCGACGTCTACCCGCCCGAGCTGGCTGCCAGGACCACCAAGGGAAGCTTCACATCCGACTACTTCGCCGGGCTGCGGACCAACCTGTCTCCTCTGCTTGACCTCGCCGACGGACGACTGAGCGAACTGGGACTCGTCGACGTGGACGCTCTGCGTGCCTCGCTCCGGGCCGGCGCGGCCGGGGCCACAGGAGCAGCCGTCTGCCTGCCCCAGCTCGACACCGCGCTCGGCCTGGAGAGCTGGCTGCGCGCGCTGGAACGGACCGCGGTCGTCAGGTGGGAACGTCAAGCAATCCCGGCCGGGGCGATCTCATGACAGCCACGACCATCCCGCCGGACGGTCCTGATCTGTACGCCTGCCGCTTCGCGGACACCGCCCTGGTGGTCGACTACCGCACCGGTCAGGTCAGTCTGCTCACCATCGGACGCGAGGGGGAGGCGGGTGCCGGATCACCTGCCGTTGACCGTCCCCTCACCGATCGAATCCGCGACCGGCTCGGACTGAGCAGCCGTGTAGCCCGTTCTGTGCGCGTGGTAACCGGCAAGACTTCCGCCCTGTCGTTCGGCGCAGATGAAAGCGAAGCCGGCCTGGCAGAGAACAAGAACGTCAACCCGACGCCCGTGGAAGTCATCGCCTCGGCAGTTGCCCTCGCGGCAGTACTCCTCCTGAAGGCATCCGGACCCCGAGAGCGCAGGATGCGCCGGCTGACCGTCCTTCTCGGCGGCGTCGCTCTTCTCCGTCTCCAGATGGCGACCGTCGCCGAAGCCGAGCGGGGTGTTCTCCTCATCAGACGGATGGGACGCTGGATTCCTGGGCGTGTCGCGTGCCTGGAGGAGTCTGTCGCGGCCACAGTGGCACTTGCGCTGCTCGGCAGGTCGGTCACGTGGTGCCATGGCGTCGCTTCCGATCCCGTCAGACTCCACGCCTGGGTCCAGACACGAGATGGCGACACTGGCATCCCCGTAGCCGAACCGACGTCCACCGGCCGCTACACGATCCTCCGCACGATCCCCGAAGACCCCGACCACGAAGGAGCGCACTATGACCAACACTGACCTGTGGCTGACTCACGACGGCGTCGGGCTCGGACCGCTCCGCGCCGACCTGCTCGAGACCTATTGGAAGTGGGAGTCGAGCCTGCGCGTCATGGCCGGCTACGGCCGCCTCAACTCCGAAACTCTCTCCGAGAGGTCCGCTGGGCTGGAGTCGCAGCTGCGTCACTCCGATTCCCAGGCTCGATTCACCATCTATCAAGAGGAAGACGGCGGCGAGTGGCAGCCCGCAGGCAGCTCATCTCTGGCCCTGGACCACCGCTACGGCACAGCCGAGTTCTTCATCTACCTCGGCGATGAGGCCGTCCGCGGCCGCGGCATCGGCACCACCGCCACCATGATGACGCTCGACTGGGCCTTCCACGTCGCCCAACTCCGATCGGTTTACCTCTCAGTGATCGCGGAGAACACAGCCGGAGTGCGGGCCTACGAGAAGGCTGGTTTCAAGGTGATCGGCACCCGACGCCAGTCCTCATGGTGGCTCGGAAGACCCGCCGACGAGATCCTCATGGACGCCCTTCCAGAGGACTACACGGGTCCGAGGTTGGTCGAGGCTGCGGTGATGGGTGACCGCCGGTGATAGTAGTTCCCACGGTCTAGCGCCACTCCGCGATGACTCCCGAACGAGTCCTCAAACGCCGCACTACTGAACCCCTTCTTCCCGCGCTGCCGACAGGATCACAGATCAACTGTCAGCTATCCCGGCAGCAGTTCCGGTCACCGGTGCCATGAGACATCAGAGTTCACAAAGACTCTCCGGCAGTTGCGGCAATCCTCCGCCGCGACCTCCGCCGCGACTTCTTGGGGGATGTCATCTGAACTGCGGAAACGCTGAGATACCCCCATCATTCCCCCGGCCTAGGGGTATGAGTCGGGTGATGGGGGATGTCCATCGTGGAGGGCATGAACATCCCATCCATACCCGCCGCAGCACGGATCGCCGAGGCGATCCGGGAAGCGCAGTCCCAGCAACTGCGTGACGCAGCGTTGATTCTGGCTGATGCCGGCGTACCGGTCTTCCCGTGCTCCCCGTGCGGCAAGCAGCCGCTGACCCGCAGCGGGTTCCATGCCGCCACCACCGACCCTCGCCAGGTCGGGCGTTGGTGGCTGCGCTCCCCCGCCGCGAACATCGGGATGCCGACCGGCACCGCCTCCGGCGTCGTCGTGGTCGACGTCGATGTTCACGCCACCGGCAACGGGTTCAGCGCCTTCGCGCGGAGCGAGCGTGCCGGGATCACCTCTCAGTGGTCGTTCCTGGTCCGTACGCCCTCGGGTGGCATTCACGCCTACTTCACCCCCGCTGGCGAAGACCAGCGCAACTGGCAGGCCAACGGGACCCACGTCGACTTCCGCGGCGAGGGAGGATACGTCGTCATACCGCCCTCACAGGTCCGTGGCCCGGGCGACAACACACGGTCGTACGAACTGATCGCGATTGCCCAGCATGGCGACAAGCCGCTCGACGCCGACCGACTCCGAGACTTCCTCGTCCCACCACGTCAGGTGCGTGAACCGGTTGGGATGCCCGCTCGCGGGGCGCGCCCTGACCGGCTGGTCGCGTGGATGGCCAACCGCCCCGAGGGCACCAGGAACAGCAGCCTGTTCTGGGCAGCGTGCCGGATGGTTGAAGACGGGCAGCGCTACGACGCCACGCTCTCGGTCCTCGGCGATGCCGCCCGGTCGGCGGGGCTGGGTGAGCACGAGGTGGAGTCGACGATCCGGTCGGCCTACCGGATCGCGTCCCGACTCGGTCCGGGGAGCCGCTTGGGCCCTACCCAGGCCCGCACGGCGACAGCGAGCAGTGAGGCGGTGGCGCTGTGAACAGCGGAGTCTTCTACCGGCGTCACGCGATGCCGCCACGCCAGAAGCCGGTCGACATTCCCCCGGCCGAGGTCTCCAAACTCGCCATCCACGGCGACCCCTCCCAGCAGACAAGCGAGCCCGCACCCGAGCGCGACCAGAACGCGGTGCGGTGGGTGCGGCCCAGCGAGTTGCCCACGATGGTCGCCAACCGCTATGTACGCCGCCTCGTGGGCGCGAACGAGGCTGCTGTGCGGCAGGCGCGTCAGCTACCGCGGCGTGCGATAGCGCGTGTGCGCATCGCGAGAACGCAATCCGCCAGCAACACTGCGCCAGACCGACTGGGAGGGATCGGGCAATGAGCTTCGTCGACTCCGAGGGACTGCGGTCCCTGCTCTTCCGGCTCTACGGCGCCGGCCCCGACGCCTGGCGCGACGATCCCGAGGTCGCTGAACTGATGGCGTACACAATGGAGAAGTACGGTGCGCTAGCCCGCCGCCACGGTTTCGAGCCCGCAGACGCGGCTGCTGCGGCGTACGAGGTCCTTCGGACCCGTCCCGTCCGGAAGGCCGAGGATCCGTGGGCGGTGGTCACCCACGCGGTTCAGATCACGATGATCGCCGAAGACCGCGCCGCCGGACTGCTCTGTTCGGAGGCTCGCGTACGGAAAGCTGACCTGGCTGGGTTCCACGATGCCCAGCGTCTCAGCGACCGCGAGCATTCCTTGGCCGACTACCACCTGGCCTTCCAGGTCCCGCCCGCCCACGATCTCGCCATCCTTCTCGCTGATGCCGAGCGGGCGAAAAAGGAACAGGAGAAGGAGAACGCAGCCAAGGCTCGCCGAGATCACGAGGCCCACGAGGGCGGCGGGGAACCTGACGACGACACCGTCGGAAACGACGATGGGCCGGTCGAGGACGGGTCCGAGAAGGAAGCGCCGAACGCGTTCTTCGCGCTCGACCAGATCGTCGAGATCCTCGTCGAGTTCGGCTGGCCGGAGCAGACTGCACGTGCTGCGATGGAGTACATCGGATCGCGGCTGATGATGTCGGGCACCAGGCAGGCGGCGTACGAACGCCTGCGCCGCGAACGCCAGCCATGGCTCCGGTTCGACCTCGACCTGGAAGTCTGGGGGACGCTCCTGCGGGCGGTTCTGGGCTCACCGGACCCCGACCGTGCCAAGACCCTCACCGGCAAGGGCATGTGGTGGAGGTTCTGCAAGGGCCACGAGACCGAGCAGGTCCTCGCCGACACATCCCTGCGCCGGGCACTGGTGACCTCAGCGCGCTACGTCCGCCGGCGGAGATCTCATGTCTGATCTCGGCCACTTCGAGCTCGAGCGGACCCTTGACTCGATCGCCATCGGCGTACGCCACCGCAAGGACCTCGGCGACTTGGCGACCCTGAAGGAGTCCATCGAGAGCCTCGGCCTGCTCCAGCCCATCACCGTCACTCCCGACGGCACACTCCTGTGCGGACGCCGACGGCTGGAGGCGGTCAAGGAACTCGGCTGGCGGACCGTGCGCGTCTGGGTACGCTCCGGGATCTCCGACGAACTCAAGGGGCTGATGGCGCTCCAAGACGAGAACCTGCTCCACAAGCCGTTCTCCCCCACCGAGGCTGAGACGCTCTACCGGGAACTCAAGAAGGTGCTCGCCGAGGACGCCGCGCGACGTCAGGAGGCGACGCGTTTCGGCGCCGACCCCACTGCCGGCATCGGGGTGGAAGACGGTGCTGATGAATCATCAGCACCGTCAGGGGCTGGTTACACCCGCAATCAGGCGGCCACGCTCGTCACCGGAGCCAACTCCCACCAGCGTCTCGAACGCATCGGCCGGATCAAGGACGTCGCTGACGACCCCACTCGACCGGCGCATGTACGCCAAGTCGCTAGCGAAGCTCTCGACCAGATCGACCACGGCGCACCGGTCTCTTCGACGTACGAGCGAGTCATGGACCTCGCCCGCCAAGCCGACGCCGACCCTTCCCTCCCCGACCTCGACGCCCTCGCCGAAGAAGCACTCAAGCGGATCTCCGCGCCTCGTACGCGACGTACGAACCCGTCCGGCACCCCGCGCAAGTCAGAGTGGTCAACGCGATCCTTCGTCCTGATGTGGACCGACCTGGACGGCTGGTGGACCCACTATGACGCCGCTGAGATCGGCGCCGACCTCAACGACGGCGACTGGGAGCTCCTCGAGCGGATGTACGGCGAGCTCGACGCATTCGTCGAAGCCGCTCGCCGGGCTCGCGAATCCAAGGTGCCAGCGGGCACGGCTGCGTCCTAGAATTCGGAGCATGTTGCTGTGCAGACCACGTGACGCCGGGTTCATACCCAGGCGGCGGTGACCTACCTGCAATCCCGCGGGATGGACGCCGTCGCAGGAATCCGGAGCGTCACGTGTCCCGTACCGACAAGACCCAGCCTTTCCGCGTCCGTCTGTGGGATGGCACTCTCACCCGCGTCGCTGTTCACGACCACAGCGACGGCGCCTGTGATCTTCCTGCGACCTATCTCGACGACCTCGCCCAGTACGCCACCGATGGAGGTCGCTTCTCTCGCGGCTCCTGCTACTGGGCCATGCGCTTCACCGGCACCATGGCGTGCTGTTGCGGAATGTGCCACGACGCCGCTGGCCTTCGCGCCGAGCGCCGCGCCGATCGTCACCGCACCCGCCGTGAGCTCGCCGACCTCGTGAAGGAGGCGAACGCCGGCTCGCACGATCTGGACTAACGAGGCGATGGAGCCGGCGCCTGCGGGCACCTTGCCCCCATGAACACTCCCACGAACGAACGTGCCTCAGGCACCGCCGGGGCCCTTCACCTTCAGGTCCGCTACGTCGGCGATAGCCCCGAGGAGGGCGGTGGATTCCGCCGCAGTTACCGCTACCAGATCGACGACACCGACTCCCCCGACGGCCCCGTCGTCGGCACGGACCTGTACTCCGGAGTCGGCGCTCCCATCGACGCCCGGGCCGCGTTGGCCACCCTCGTTGCGTTCGTCTCCGCTGCTGGTGAGGCTTACGGCCACACGATGCGTGGCGGACAGTCTGAGAACCATCATCTGCTCCGCCGAGGTATCGCTGAGGCGGCGTACATGAACTCTGATGAGCTCCAGGTCCTCGCGATGGACCTGGAACAACTCTCCACGCGATCCGCTCAGGCCAACACGCGGTCGACACCTCGGCCGGACACGCCGACCCTGTAAACCTCGGGGGTCACGGCGCACCTCTCCTGCAACCCACTCATTCAGGAGAAGTGATGCGAACCCGGACCTACGCCGCCCGACATCGGCGACTCCCCCTTGCAGCTGTCCTTGTCGGCGGCCTCAGCGCCGTGCTCTTCATTTTCAGCGGCATTCTGATCGCGACCACCGACGACGCACACGCCCCGAACCAGCGCCCGAGCCAGGCCCCGGAACCGCTGACATCTCCGCCCTCGGATGAACCATCAAGCGCAGGTCACGATGAGGCTCGGGCTTTCGCGATCGAAGCGGCACAAATGGTCTTCGACTGGGACACGACCACCTCCTCGAACACCGACGGCTACTTCGCACGTCTCGTCGCAATCGCCGACCCAGGCGGAGTCGAGTCCGACGGGCTGGTGGCTGACCTGACCACCTACCTGCCGAACCCGGAGGCGTGGCGCGAACTGCGGGCGTACGAGACCCGTCAGTGGCTCGAGGTCACCTCCGCCATGGTGCCCTCCACCTGGGAGGCAACCGCTCGCGAAGGCGAGGCGTACGGGCTCGAGCGTGGCACGACCGCGTACACGATCACGGGGATCCGCCACCGCGCCGGCACCTGGAACGGCGAACCGGTCACCAGCCGCCACCGGGTTAGCTTCACCGTCTTCATCCTCTGCGTGCCGCGCGAACCATCCTGTTACCTGCTCCGGCTCTCCCGGCTCGACCACCCGCTGCCGTAGAAGGACCGACGAGATGCGGAAGGTGCTCATCGGGGTTGTCGTCTTCATGGTCCTGATCGCTCCGGCTGCCCAGGCAAGTGCCCTTGCGGTCGCCGTGACTTTCGCTGCCAAGCCCACCTCGAGCTGCGGCCTCGGGGAGACTGGACCTGTCCCCAACAGCCTCACCGCCACAGCGGCAGACGGGGTGAAGATCCGTCTGGACCGGACCCAGCTCACCCACGCCGCGACCATCGTGAAGGTCGGTGGACGTACGCCCGGCGTCGGACGGGATGGCGTGCTCGTCGCATTGATGGCCGCGCTGACCGAGTCCAGCCTCCGGATGCTCGCCAACGCCAGCGCCTGGCCGCAGTCCGCGAGGTTCCCCAACGACGGCAACGGTGGCGACCACGACTCGCTCGGCCTTTTTCAGATGCGACCCCTTGCCGGGTGGGGAACCGTGGCCGAGCTCATGAACTCCAACTACCAAGCACGCGCCTTCTTCGGCGGCCAAGACGGGCCGAACCACGGCTCACCCCGCGGCCTGCGCGACATCCCCGGCTGGCGCAGCCTCCCCAAAGGCGCCGCGGCGCAAGCCGTGGAGGTCTCAGCCTTCCCGGACCGCTACGCCCGCTTCGAACCGGTCGCTGAGCAGATCCTCGACGCACTGACCGTCCGCACGGACCGCGCCACCAGCTCCCCCGACGTCCCCGAGACCGGCCGAGTCGTGTTCCCGCTCCCCGCCCGATCCTGGACCGCAACCAGCCCGTTCGGGATGCGAACCGACCCGGTCACCGGCACCCACACCCTGCACACCGGCTCCGACTACGCCGCAACCAACGGCACTCCCATCCTCGCCGCCGCCGATGGCATCGTGGTCTTCGCAGGCGACGTGACCTCAGGCTACGGCCACCTCATCCTCATCAAGCACACCGTCAACTCCGCCACGGTCCACTCCGGATACGCCCACATGTACGCCGCCGGCATCCATGTCCGCAAAGGACAGCGTGTGACCGCCGGTCAGCACATCGCCGACGTCGGCACCGACGGCAAGTCCACCGGCCCACACCTCCACTTCGAGATCCGGCCCGGAGGCGCGTACGCCTCTCCCGTCGACGCCAACAACTGGCTCACCGAACACGGCGCGGCCAGCCGCTCAAAATCCACGTCCGAGGAACTTTCTGAAAGTTGCTGACAACCCCTGGGGGTATGATGCATCATTCTCTTGCCCCGCTGGTGACCCGAGACGCCAGCGGGGTTTCTCCTTCCCGGGCACAGTCGCCCACCTGCTGGCCATGAGCCCCACTCTCACCCGTGGACAGGTCCACCCAGACCTCGGCGCGATCTCCGGGACTGGGGATCTGCGCGACATCGTGGGAGCACTTCTCACCTACGGTTTACTGCTCTCGGTCGCGATGCTGATCATCAGCGCAATCACGTGGGCTATCGCATCTGGGGCGGGAAGCTGGCATGGCGCCTCGCGGGCGAAGGTGGGTGTGCTCGTGGCTCTCGGTGGCGCGGTCCTCACAGGGGGCGCGCTCGCCTGGGCGAACTGGCTTCTCGGGATCGGAGCTCGGCTGTGAGCATCAGCGCTGAGCCGCGACAAACGCCGCCAGCTCAGCCTCGGGACGTACGTGCTTCTTGAAGAGCGGTCCGCACGGAACGCGGGCCAACTCCTTCGACAGTTGAGGCAGGTCGGGGACACCATCGCGACGATGGTCGGCGAGGAAGATGAAGTCGTTCATTGACCCGACCACGCCGCGATCAGCGGTCGGACCGACTCGTACCTCTTTCATCTGCTCGATCTCGGCATCGATGATCTCCGGTGGCACGCTCTGGTCGATCAGAGCCTCAGCGATCACCTCCGCGATGCGGCCCGGCAGGCCTTTGGCAGGAGCAAGCGGGGTCAGGACCGGGAGCAGCGTGCGCGCGTTGACCAGGATCGCGGTCTGGGGACGCCACGGCAGAAAATTCGCGTACCAGTCACCGAGCAATGTCGTCGACGTCTCCCCGTCCACTGGCGGCAGACCGCCGATGCGATCGCGCAGCTTCTTGGTCGCACGCAGAACGAGCATGGAGCAATCATCTCCGATCGTCGTCTGAGTCCAGACGCGACGCCACGATCCCCTACCGCTGACATACGACCCAGCCGTCGTCACTACCGGGCGGGGGGCTCCAGTAGGAGACCGCCCGGACCGCACGACGTAGTGACAGCACGCCCGGAAGTGGCTTCACCGGCGATTCGTGAGCATCACGGGAAAGCCAACCCACCTGCTGGGCATCCAGCCCCTTCTCACTCGTGGAGCTACCCGTGAGCATTCACCCGCCGACCTATAAGGGTCCTGCGGCTCAGATCGACATCAGTCCGAACTCCAGCGGCCTGCCCGGCATCGCCGAGCTACGCGAGATCGTCGGCGCGACGATGACGATCGGCCTGATCCTCGCCGTCCTCGCCCTGATCATCTCCGCAGTTGTGTGGGCCCTGGGATCGAACACTTCCAACCCTCACCTGGCCGGCCGCGGCAAGCTCGGGGTCCTGATCGCCCTCGGCGCCGCGATTGTCTGCGGCGCCTCGGTCAGCCTGGTCAACTTCTTCTGGAACGTCGGCCAGGCCGTCTGAAAGACGAGGAGCGAGCGATGGGTCTGTGCGACGTACCCGGCGTCAACGAGGTCTGCAACCAAGCCTCCGAGGCCACCACCAGCGCCATTAAAGGCTCCTTCACCTGGCTCGCGACAGCGATGGGTGAACTGGCCAAGGCGGTGTTCGAGATGACCTGGAAGGTGCTCGACGACACGACGTATGTCGAGGTGACCTCCAGTGGCTACACACGCGTCTACAACCTGATCTTCGGCATCGCGCTCTTGATCATGATCGGGTTCTTCCTGCTCCAGGTCATGGCCGCGATGATCCGCCGCGAACCGGCCGGCCTGAGTCGAGCCGCGCTCGGCCTGGGCAAGTCGATCCTCGGCTCCTTCCTCGCCCTCGCCCTGGTCGGCACGGCACTGGAAGTCACCGACCGGCTCTGCATCGGCATCGTCCACGCCGCCGGCACGAACATGAGCGAGCTCGGCGACCGGATCGCCGTCCTGGTCGCGGTCGGCACCGTCGCCGGCGTCGCCAACCCCGGCGCCGCAAGCCTGGCGAGCGTGTTCCTCACCAGCCTCGCCGTCGGAGCGACCTTCTTCATCTGGATCAGCCTGCTCGTACGCAAAGCCCTCCTGCTCGTCGCGATCGTCTTCGCCCCCGTCGCCCTCGCCGGCTCCTCGTGGGATCACGCCCGCGCGTGGGCCGGACGATGGGCTTCGTTCGTGATCGCACTGATCCTGTCCAAGCTCGTCGTCGTGGTCATCTTCCTCATCGCCAGCACCCAGGTCTCTGCACCGATCGATGCCGATCTGAAGTCGCTGAGCGAACCCCTCTCCGGCATCGTGCTCCTGCTCGTGGCCGGGTTCGCGCCGTACATCGCCTATAAGGCGATCAGCTTCATCGGCTTCGACATGTACCACGCCATGTCCGCCGAACAAGAAGCCAAGAACGCCCTCAACCGCCCCGTCCCCCTTTCCGCCCGCTCGCCCGGGATCCAGCCTCGCAAGGTCCTCGATGAAGGTGGCGGAGGAGAATCGGCCGGTACGCCGCCAGCAACCCACTCGCCGAAGCCAGGCTCGAGTTCGACCGTCGTGGAGGGGCCAACCACGGAGATAGCCCCCATGACGCCCGAAGCGGCGGCGCCGGAGACATCCACAGCCGTCGCGGGTCCAGCCGCTGCCGCCGTGGCGGGCGCCGAACTCGTGAAGTCGTCAGCAACCGCCGGACAGCGGACTGGCCAGACCATCGGCGGTGCCACAGAGGAACAGGCGGCCGCCGGTGACGGCGCTCCACCACCTCGCGTGCCCATGCCCCACACCGCCGACCCAACCCCGGGTGACCAGCGATGACCACCGACCTCGCACCGGTCAAGTTCTCCCGCCTGTCCCGCCGCGGCGTACTCCTCGGCCTCTCCCCCAGTCAACTTGCCACAGTCGGCATCGCGGCGGTCACGCTGGTCATCACCCTCTACGCTGGCGGCACCTCCGCCCGCGCCATCGCAGTCCCGGTCATCGGCGCCTGCACGGCCCTCTCGTTCCTGAAGGTCGGCGGACGACCCGTGGTTGCGTGGCTACCGATCGGTACCGTGTGGCTCCGGCGCTCGATGACCGGGCAGCTCGACTACCGCCGCGACGTCACCCGCCCGCGTCAGGCCGGAACCCTCGCCCTCCCCGGCGACGCCGCCCGCCTCCAGCAGTGGGAGGACGCCGAGACCGGCGCCGTCATGGTCCACGACCCTCACGCCGCCACTCTCACCGCGATCGTCGCGGTCACCCACCCGGCCTTCGTGCTCCTCGACCCCGCGGAACAACAGCGCCGCGTCACCGGCTGGGGCCGCGTACTCGCCACCGCCTGCCGCTCCGGACGCCTTGCCGCCGTCCAGGTCACCGAACGTACGCTGCCCGACTCCGGCAAGAGCCTCACCGAATGGTGGGAGACCCACGGCACCGACGACGACACCTGGGCCGCCCGCACCTACGCCGAACTCATCGACCGAGCCGGTCCCGCCTCCGAACGCCACGCCACCACCATCTCCATCGCCCTCGACATGCGCGCCGCCTCCCGAGTAATCCGAGCCGCCGGCGGTGGCCGCAAAGGCGCCGCCGCTGTGCTCCGCCAAGAGATGAGCACCCTCACCGCGGCGCTGCGCTCGGCCGAGCTAACCCCTGAGGGCTGGCTTACCCCTGCCGACCTCGCCGTCGTCCTCCGCTCCGCCTACGACCCTGACGCCGCACCCGCTCTCGAGCGCCACCCCGACCTCGGCCGCGACCTCACCCAAGCCGGCCCGATCGCAGTCTCCGAAAGTTGGGGATCGCTGCGCTCCGACTCCGCCCACCACGCCGTCCTCTGGGTCAGCGAGTGGCCACGCTCCCAGGTCTACCCCGGCTTCCTCGCACCCCTCCTACTCACCTCGGGCATACGCCGCGCCCTCACCCTCTATTACCAACCGCTCCGCACCGACACCGCCGCCCGCGACATCCGGAGAAAGAAGACCGAATACGTCTCCGACGCCACCCAACGCGCAAAACTCGGCCAGATCGAAGACGCTCAGCAAAGCGCCGAATACCGCGATGTCCTCCAGCAAGAAGCCGAACTCACCGCCGGCCACGGCATCCTCCGCACCACCGGCCTCATCACCGTCACCGCCCCCGAAGAGCACGAACTCGAGAAGGCCATTGCCACCATCGAGCAAGCTGCGATCCAGGCCTCCTGCGAACCCCGTCGGCTCTGGGGTCAGCAAGCCCAGAGCTTCGCCGCCTCCCTACCACTCGGCCGTCGGCTCGGATCGTGATCATTCTGGCGGGAGCGCGTGTTCAACGATCCAACATAGGCGCCAGTTCAGGCTCAAACAGCGTGAGGGATCTGCTCGGAATGACTTCCAATTGCGTTGTCCGCGCAATACGCTGCGGCTACTCGGCGAATCGGCCGTAAGAACATCGCTGAACTCTCGGACAGCCTTGCCCAGAGAGTAGAGGTTTGATGAACGACGACTTCCCGGCCTGGCTCAGTGTGCTGATCCGGCTATGTGCCGCCGCAGCCGGATTCTGGGGGCTGTGGTGCATCTGGGTGGGATTTTTCGGTGGGACGATGCCGATCATTGGCTTTTCGACCGACGGAAGCCTGCTTCTCGGGTTGTTCATGCTGCTCATCGGCGAACCGATCCTCTTGACGGTCGCTTACTGGGCCTTCGTTCTCGTGTTTCTCCCCCTGGCGCTACTCATAGGCGCTGTCCAGAGCCGGCGCCCAGCCGGTCGAGTTGAGTCCTGGGGTCCGCACGAGTCAGTTGCTGTCACGGAACTGCCCGCTCTGCCCAACGTGCCGGTCTCAGGTACCCAGACGATCGCGCCCGCAAGTGCGAGGCCTCAGAGTAACGTCGATTGCTCAAGACCACCCATGGCCCGTCAGGCCAAATCGAAGGTGAAGATGCCCCCGGTGACCTATGGAGCCGGTTCGCTCGAGCATGAACTCGGCATCATGCTGACGAGCAAGCACTCCAACGGCTCTTGGCAACTAGGCCCGGCTCAGGATGAACTTCAAATGGGCGGTGAGGTGATCTTGCAGGCAGATCTCACAGACCGGGTGTACGTAACAGTGACGTCGAGTCAAGGCTGGTGGTCAGTCAAGTACTTCGACGTGGAGCGCGACTTCGAGCAGGCACTTGAACGGGAGGCGACCGGCCGGAACGAGCGGCCCCGCCCCTTCCTGGAAGCCCATCCCGGGCGCACAGGAGAGGTTTCACCCGCACAGGTCGCTGACGCCATCTACGACAATCTTCCCGCCAAGTACCGGTCTTGAGGCTCAGTCGTTGGCGTTCGCAGAGCCCGGCCTGCAACAGCGGCCGAGGCGTCCTCTGCGCAGCCTGCCCTCATTGTTCTTCGTCTGACTCCGTGAGCGGACTCGGTTGGAGATGAAACCAACCAGGAACGGCGTGCCTGACCAGGTGAGAACGCGTTCAGAATTTCGTCTCGGGCGACGGCGCCAACGGCACCGGGAAGAATCGTGTTGCGCAACGCTGGGATCTGGATCGTTGACGAGCCGACCAGCGCGATCGATGCCGAGGGCGAACGGGAGGTCTTCGCCGAACTCCTGGCCAACCCCGAGGACCCGGATCACCATCGTCGACACTCCCACCGTGCCTAGACCTGGCGCGGCATAGACCGCATCTACATCTTCAACGACGACCACATCGTCCAGACCGCCACCTCGACGAACTCCTCAAACCTCCCGGCCGGTTCGCCGAACTCTTCGCCGACCAAGTCTGGGCCGCGTGGCGTCAATGCTGGAGTCGAGGTGGCACCTGCCTGCTGACCACCCTTTCAAAGCAGGAGGACACGATGCCGACCTTCAACGACCCGACCAACGACGCCGAGGAAGCCCGCCAAGCACTGCGCGGCCTCGCACACGTAACCCGCAACCTCGAGGACCCCTCAGTGGTCTACGACCTGCTGGGCGCCCTCTCCCAAGCGATCACCTCGATGGGGCAGACGCTCAACCAGATCGGCGGCTTCCACGACACCCTGAAACGGCGCGACATCCGGCCCGTCGTGGCCGACAGCTCGCGGGCTGGATACAGCGCCTCCTACCAGGTGTCGTGGGAACTCCACCGGGCCGCCGAGATGACCCGCCAGATGGCCAAAGTCGTCGACCACGCCCACGAGATCGAGGCCAGAATCGCCTATTCACGTCCCGTCGAACAGACCGCTCGAACCAACAGCACCCCCGGCAACGGGATCACGCTGTGAGCCGAGGGGAACGGATCCACGCTGCCACGCTTGTTTCTCCTGCCCACGAGCGTCGGCGAGACCGCAAGAAGCGACGCCGTGCCACCGCCCAACTGCTTTCCGACTGGCACACACGGAACCGCGCCGCCGACCTCGCGGATGTCGAGCACGAGCCGCCGATGATCGGTCGAGCAGGTGAGGCTGGACCGGCCATGCTGCGTACGCCCGGACGACTCCGCGTCCCGAAGCACCAAGACACCTCCGCAACCTGGGGCGGCGCGTACCCCTTCCTCGCCGAGGGCGGACTCGGCGCCGACGGCGTCTTCGTCGGCCAGGACCTCTACTCCGGCAGCTCGTTCGTCTACGACCCCTGGGTCCTCTACGCCCGCGGACAGATCACCGCCCCCAACGTCGTCCTCGCCGGAATCGTCGGCTCCGGGAAGTCATCACTGGCCAAGAGCCTCTATAGCCGGTCCATCCCGTTCGGGAGACGCGTGTACGTCCCCGGCGACCCCAAAGGCGAACACACCCCTGTGGCCGAAGCCGTCGGCGGACGCGCCATCGCCCTCGGCCACGGCATGCCCAACCGCCTCAACCCCCTCGACGAGGGTCACCGCCCGGCGGGGCTCGACGACGTCCATTGGGCCGCTCAGGTCACCGCGCGCCGCCGCGACCTGCTCGGAGCACTCGCCGAAACCGTCCTCGACAGGACCCTCACACCACTCGAACACACTGCGATCGACGTCGCGCTTGCCGCAGTCGTCCGGTCGTACGAGGTCCCAATCCTCCCCCTCGTCGTCGACCGGCTTCTCTCCCCCGACCCCGCCGACGACCCCGACCACCGGCTCACCGACGATGGCCGCCTCGCCGCCCATGCCCTCCGCCGACTCGTTGCGGGTGACCTCGCCGGACTTTTCGACGGACCCTCAACCGTACGGTTCGACCCCACGCTGCCCATGATCTCGCTGGACCTGTCCCGCGTCACCGAGAACGCCATGCTGATCTCCGTGCTGATGACCTGCGCCTCAGCCTGGATGGAGTCGGCACTGCTCGACCCGGCAGGTGGACAGCGGTGGGTGGTGTACGACGAGGCGTGGCGCCTGATGTCGCACCCTGCGCTCCTGCGACGGATGGACGCCCACTGGCGACTCGCCCGCCACTACGGGATCGCGAACATGCTGATCTTCCACAAGCTCTCCGATCTCGACAACGTGGGCGACCAGGGCAGCGCAATGCGCGCGCTAGCCTCGTCGCTCCTCGCGAATGCGGAAACCCGGATCGTCTACCGCCAGGAGTCCGACCAGCTCGGCTCGACCGCGACGTCTCTTGGATTGACCGGGACCGAGCAGTCGCTCCTACCGACCCTCGGCACCGGTCAAGGGCTGTGGCGCATCAAGAACCGCTCGTTCGTTGTCCAACATCAGCTGCATCCGGCCGAGCTCGAATTGTTCGACACCACGGGCCGGATGAACGCGGCGGGTTAGAAGTTCGCATGAATATTGACGGTTTCAGCCTGAACCTGGGCATCCATCGCGCTCGGAACGTACGTGGGTGCTCAGGTTCGGTGAACCTGCAGTGCTGTGGATCAACTGGTTCGTGGGGAGTACATGATCACGGCGACGCCGGCCAGACAGATGAGTGCGCCGGCGATGTCGTAGCGGTCGGGCTTGAACCCGTCGAGCGCCATGCCCCAGGCGAGCGAGCCCGCGACGAACACGCCGCCGTAGGCGGCAAGGATGCGTCCGAAGTGGGCGTCGGGCTGGAAGGTGGCGACAAAGCCGTAGATCCCCAGGGCGACGATGCCGGCGCCGATCCAGGCCCACCCTCTGTGCTCTCGGACGCCCTGCCAGACCAAGCCAGGCACCGCCGATCTCGGCGATGGCGGCGGCGACAAACAGGGCGATCGATCGAAGCGTGTCCACGAGGAAGTCTTGTCAAGGGCGCGCGTCGGAGTCCTTCGGTGCATCCGATGGGCGAGCGCGGATGACCACATCGACCGGTCCGTCCTGCGCGCAAACTGCCGAGGCGACGACGCGGCGGCGGCGTGCCCACACGGCGAGCGCGGACGCGGCCAGCACGACGGCGCCGAAGGCGAGTCCGGCGAACGCGACGGTGGCGATGGTCGCGGCGAGGCCGGCACCTGCGATACCGAGCAGCGCGAGGAGTGGTGGTACGCAGCAGAGCGCGCATGCCGCGACTCCGGCCCCGAGGAGGTGCCGGTCCTTGATCTTCGCGCTCACGCGGTGGCCTCTCTGGTGGTGATCTCGACGAATGGGAGCGGGCAGCAGTCGCTGGTGGCGCACTGGTGGAGGTCGTCGCAGCCGGCGTCGAGGGCCGCGCGCAGGTTGTCACGGATGGCGGCGAGGTCTGCCATCCGGTTCTCGACCTCGAGGAGCTTGGCGTGAGCGCGGGCCTGGAGCCCGGAGTCCCGGCCCCGGCGTTGGCCGACCTCGATCAGATCGGCCACCTCGTCCAGGGTGAATCCGAGGCGTTGGGCGGCCTTGATGATCCGCAGAGTCTGTACCGCGCGTTCGTCATAGAGACGGTGTCCGCCTGGGCTGCGCTCGGGCGGGTCGATGAGGCCGCGACGTTCGTAGTACCGCAGCGTTTCCCGATTGACCCCGGCGGCCTGGGCGACCTGGTTGATCCGCAGGCTCACGCCGAGAGTTCCTCGGCGCGCTCGACCAGAGCGGCGAGGATCTCCTGGCGTGCCGGCGGTACCGAGATGTCCAGGATGAGGGCTTCGTCGGTGCCCTCGATCCCGAAGGTGAAGAACGAGCAGCATGAGGACTCCCGCTCGGTCAGGTCGCGGACGTGGTCGACGAGGCCGTCCCCGCCGGTCAGGTGGATCCGGACGTCGTCTCCTCGGCGTTCGACGGTGCGTACCGCGGTGGCGAACAGATCGTCGAACTCCGCCAGTCGAAGCGGTCGCTCAGCGGTAGGCATGGTGCAGGCGTCGGTGGTCAGCAGGTTCTCCATACCGACCACGGTAAGTCCGTACCTGCGTACAACTTGCAAGCCCTTGGTCGACCCCGAATTCGGGGCCGCGGCACTTCGGCCTGAACCCGACCTCGATCGTGGTGGGCTTCGTCTGGCCGAGGTCATGGCCGCTCCTTGTGGCCTTCGGCGAGCAGTCGGACCATCTCGGCGATCCGGACCGGGCGCTGGTCGGGTCGGCGCTTGGTTGAGTCGATCCACCGCAGCCACTGGTTGCGGTAGAACTGCGCGAGCCCGTCGAAGAACGCCGCGGCCGTGGGCGCAGCGTCCAAGGCTTCGGCGATGTCGGGCGCCAGGTCCTCCCGTTGTGGCCCTTCGGGCTCGAGGACGACGTCGACCTCGGCGCCGTCGTGAAGCGGGAGACAGGTCCAGGCGGGACCGAGTTGGATGACCGGTCCGCTGCCGCGCTTCTCGATGATGCCGCGCATGGAGTGGTTGTCGACCGTCCCGGTGACCGGGTGCCGCGGCTTGGTGCCCCAGGCTTGGTCGGGGTCGAACGGGATCGGGAGCAGGGTGCGTCCCCGTCGGTCGACTGCGACGGCGGTGCGGAACCGCTGCTTCTTGCTCACGGGTTTCATCGTGGCATCGGCCGCGCGTGTAGGGCTCCGAACAGGGAGGTGGCGAGCTCTTCGGCCTCGATCTTGGTCAGCACTTGTCCAGGAACCCTCGGGTGCGCGGCCGCCCACGCCTGTGCGGTGGCGCTGCTCGTGAAGAGGTTGATGTAGTCGCAGCAGCAGTCCGCCGACGGGCCGCCGCCGGCGTCCGCGCCGACGAACGCGACCGCACCAGGTGGGTTCCAGGTGGTTCGTCCGGCGGTGCTGGTCACGGTGATCGGATCGCCTGTGACCGGGTCGGTGGTGTCGATGCGGACGTCCTCGTGGAGCATCGCGGAGATTCCCAGGGCGTCGATGCCGCACATCGCATGGACTGTGACGCCGTCACCGATGCGGACGCGGTGTCGGGTCGGCCTTGCGGAGAAGGGATAGGCGACCGCGACCGCACCCCTGCTGTCGAGCCGGATGGCGTCGGTGTCGTGGAGCCGGCCTAGCACGCCGTGGAGCACGGGGCGGCTGGCTGCGGACTCATGAAGCAGGTCCTCGAAGGAAGGAGGTTCGCCAGTGGTGGCGAAGGTATGCAGGATCGCTTGGTGCACCGCCCGTTCCAGCGGGTTCATTGGCACCGCCTCGGTTCGCCATGCACTCAGGACACCCGCAGGAGACCTCGTCCCGGTGCCGTACCGGTCGGGCTCTTCGGGCAGAGCGGGCGCCGGTTGGTGCACTTTGGTCAGTGCTGCCCGGATCTGCTCGGCGGAGGGCGCGGACACGATCTGGTCGTTCTCGTCGCGGTATAGCCGGCAGGCGATCCCGCACTCGCAGGCGTCGGGGTCGGCGAACGGGTCGTCCCCGTTGATCAGCAGGGTGGGTGAGCCCGCCATGCCGAAGGCGGCTGCCTCGGCGTCGGTGCGGACCTCCCGTGTGGAGACGGGGATGTCGGTGACCTGGTGCAGGCGATTCAGCATCGGGGCCAGGTTGGGGCAGTCGGGGACGTGGAGGACCTCGATCCTCACGCCGCCCGTGCCGCTCGGCGGGTTCGCCGTGGTCACGGGGTGCTCCTGGTCGTTGAGGACAGTGACGGCATCGCAATCGCATCGAGCAGGGCGCAGGCTCGGTCAGCTGTGGGGCGTTCGCAGGTGGCGATCAGGTCGGTCAATGAGGCTTGCATGCGCTGCAGGTCGGCGATGCGCGCCTCGAGGTCCGCCCGGCGGGCCTCGGCCAGCGCGCGGGCTGCGTCGCAGCTGTCGGGGCCGCCGGCGTCGAGATGCAGCAGTTCCTCGACCTCCTCCAGGGTGAAGCCGAGTTCCTGGGCCCGCTTGATGAACCTCAATAGCTCAACCGTGGAGTTCGGGTAGTCGCGGTAGCCGCCGGGAGTCCGTGGCGGCGGCTGCAGGAGGCCACGCCGCTCGTAGTAGCGCAGCGTCTCCGGATTCACCCTGGCCCGTTCGGCCAGCTCGCTAGATCGCATGAACCAATCCTGAACCCCGGACCCAAGTACAGAGTCAAGTCCCGTCCGCGGCGCTACCGCGACGAACGAAAGGAGGCATTCGACGTGTGTGACCAGCTTGCTTCGGGAAACAGACGTTTGCCGGACCGGCCGCGCCTCATGGCCGGGTCAGGTTCGGGGAACTCGCTCGCCGTCCACGGCAAGATCGGGGTGTTCGACGGTCTGCAGGTAGCGGGTGGCGCCTTCGACGCTGAGTCCGACGAGGTCGTAGATGCGGCGGACGTCGCCGCCGATGGCGTGGATCTCGTACAGGATGCGGTCCTCGCGCAGCGCCTAGGGCCGCAGCGTGATGCCGCGCCAGGGGAAGCTGTGGCCTACGGGCACCAGCCGGGGTGCGGTGCGTCTGCTGACCAGCAGGTGGGGGTTGATGCAGCCAGGCCAGCGACGGTTGCGGTGGTCGAGCCAGGCTGCGAGCCGGGTCCGGACCGGGGCGGCCAAGGGGATCACGCGATCGCCGATGGTGAGCCTGCCGTCGACGATGTCGGTGAGCAGGACTGCTCGCAGCTGCTTTCCGGTCAGGACGTGGAAGGCGATCAGGGCGACCGCGAGTGCGACCACTGGGTCGGGGTGGTTGAGTTCGGCGCGGATCACGGCGGGTCCAGAGCGAGCGGGATGGTTCGTGCGACCGGCGTGTGCTTCATCCCGAGCATGGGGCTGGCGAAGATCAGACGCCGGCCCTTGAGAGTCTTGAACAGCGACCTCAGCGCGAGCTCGGCGGCGTGCCGTCGTCCCGGGCCCAGCGGCGCCAAGGCGGTCTCGATGTCGAGGCGGGTGATCTGGGCGAAGGACTGGTAGCCGGCAGCGACCCATACGTCGACAACGGTGACAAGACCCATGATCTGAACTCGGACGGTCTGCGCGTCGCGGGGTACCTGACGAGGTGCGAGTCGGGAACCGTCGAGCATGACCTGCAGCCACAGTTCGAGGTGCTCGCGGATCTGCGGCGGCAGGCTGACGGTCTTGGCGGCGAAGTAGACCTCCACCCGGCTGGGGCGGTCCTCGATGAGCAGCTCGCCTTCGGCGAGGAGGTCGATGGTGGAGATGATGTTGCCGTCGTAGCGCGGCAGGGGTGGGGAACCGACGTCACCTGCGCAAACGCGATTCGAGGCCTCTGATGCCACGGATCGAACCTAAGTGCCTAGAGACAAATTGCTAGAAGTTCGAACGAATATTGACCGGTCTCGCTCGGAACTTGAGCGTCCCCAGCGCGGCCGGGAGACGCTGGATGCTCAGGTTCGGGGATCTCACGATGGCTTGGTGCTGGTGCAGCAGCTGTCGGCGCAGCCATCGACAGTGGTTGCCTCGTCGGTGGGCTGGTTGATGGCTGTGTGGCCGCAGGCGCAGCCCTCACCGCGCCATGCCTCGAGTCCTTCGCGTATGGCGACGGCCGCGATGATCAGGCCGGCGATGGGGTCGGCCCAGGACCAGCCGAGGGTGGCGTTGAGTACCAAGCCGGCCAGGAGCACGGCGGAGAGGTAGGTGCAGAGCAGGGTCTGGGTGGAGTCGGCAACCACGGCGTTGGAGCCGAGGGCCCGGCCTGTGCGGCGCTGCGCCCAGGACAGGAACGGCATGATGGCCAGCGAGGCGATCGCGAGCCCGATGCCGACCGGGGAGGCCTCAGGGTTGTGACCGGTGGTTAGGGAACGCACGGACTCGAAGGTTACGTAGCCGGCGAGTGCGAAGAACGAGAGGGCCATCAGCCGCAGGGCCTGCCGCTCGCGGGCCTCAGGGAGCCGATGGCGGAACTGCCACAGGATGATCAGTCCGCTGCTGACCTCGACGATCGAGTCCAGGCCGAACCCGACCAGGGCGATTGAGCCGGCGACCAGTCCCGCGGTGATCGCGATGACGGCCTCGACCACGTTGTAGGAGACCGAGGCGGCCGCGAGCAGTTGGGCTCGGCGGCCAAGTCGCTGGCGCAGGTCCGGGTCCTGCACGTAGGTGGAGGCATGGACGTGGCCAGAGGCCTGGTTGGGGGTGTGAGTGGTCATATCAGGCGGTTCCTTCGCCATAGTTGGGGCACAGCACCACGGCGTCGCCAGTGGCGGCCAGAAGCTCCTCGGCCGCGGCAAACACCTTCAGCACCGCATCAGGGTGGGCCAGCGAGAACACCGACGCGCGGCCAAGGGGGCGGGAGTCCACGAGCCCACAGTCGCGCAGGCAGGCCAGGTGCTTGGACACGGTGGACTGAGCCAGCCCGAGGTGCGTGGTCAGCTCGGCGACGTTGTGCTCGCCGAGCAGCAGGTGCCGCAGGATCACCACCCGCGAGGGGTCACTCATCCCGCGGAACAGGCAGGCCGCCGCCCGACCAGCGGCTGCCTCATCGAGAACATCAGAGCTCTGGGGCACCGACTTGGTATTCATCGCCATACGGCGATGTTATCGCTATCGCTTCGCAGGGTGTCAACACGCTGGACGGGTTAGCTCGGCGCCTGGGGCGACTCACGGCTGCCCGGAGGTCGCCGGTTCTCGTTGATGGCGTCAAGGTCCGAGCCTGTTCGCCTTCGATGGTGAAGTCGGGGTGTTCGACGGTTGCGAAGTAGCGGGGTGGCACAGGCGTTGCTGAGTCCGAACATGTCGCAGACTCGGCGCATGTCGCCACCGGTGGCATGGATCTCGTGGAGGATTCGGACCTCGCGCAGTGCTTGGGGCCGCAGGGTGATCCCGTTCCAGGGGCAGCTGATGCCGACGGGCACGAGGCGCGGCGCGATGCGTTTGCTGACCATCAGGTAGGGGTTCAGGCTGCCCGGCCAGGTCTGGTTGCGGTTGTTGAGCCAGGCGGCGAGCCTGGTCTGGACTGGCGCTGCCAGCGGTATGTCGCGGCCGTAGCGGTGGGGGTGGCCGTCGATGATGTCGGCCAGCCTCACGTGTCGAAGCTGCTTGTTGGTCAGCGCATGGAAGGCCACGAGGGCCACAGCTAACGCGACAGCCGGGCTGGGTGAGTTGAGCTCGCCACGGATCACCGATAGGGACAGAGTCACGTCGGGTGGAGCCGGAGGTCAGCCCGCCAGCCGACCCCAGGTCAGCGGAGAACCATTAAAGATAGGGACAGGGCAACCAGGACGTCGCCGAGCTCGGCGTGGCTGGTAGGTCTCTCTTCGTAACGTGGGCGCCGGGAGCCCGCATCCTCCTTGAAGTCGGTGACGGATCCTCGTTCCCGACCAGCGGCCACCTGGCCGCCTACGCCGGGCTGGCGCCCGTCACCCGCCGATCCGGGCTCAGCATCCGCGGCGAGCACCCATCCTGAGCCGGGAACAAACACCTCAAACGCGCCTTCTTCCTGGCCGCGTTCGCCGCGCCGCAGGACCCGACCAGCCGGGCCTACTACGACCGCAAACGAGCCCAGGGCAAGAAACACAACGCCGCGCTGGTGTGCCTGGCCCGACGCCGCATCGACGTACTCCACGCCATGCTCAAACACGGCACCCTCTACGAAGACCGATCAGCACCCGCTGCGCTTGACGAAGACCATAGGGGCACCCCCGTGCTCATCCGATGCCGGGTAGTCCCCCGCACCTGCCTGTCGACACGACAGCTGGAGGCGACGATGTCGACGACACTCACCGAGCGACAGGCACGCAAGCAAGCCGAGCGCGAAGCGAAGCTGGAAGCGGTCCAGCAACGGCTGACGACCGCGGTAGAGCAACTGGTGACCGGCGACGACTGGCGCCGCGCGCTGGAGTTCTCGGCAAAGTTTCGGAGCCGCAGCTTTCGGAACTCGATGCTCATCGCGGTCCAGCATGCCGAGGCATACGAGCAGGGTCGCGTTCCGACCCCGTTCCCGACCTACGTCGCAGGCTACAAGCAATGGCTCACCCTCGGTCGTCAGGTTCGCAAAGGAGAGGCCGGCTACCAGATCCTCTCACCAAAGACGGCTCGGTTCGCCACGTCCACGCCGTCCGATCCATCGTCCTGGCGGCGCCTGGCAACCAACGAGAAGGCACAGCCGGGCGAAACAGTCCGGACCCGGATGACCGGGGTCCGCTTGGCGTACGTCTGGGACATCTCCTTGACCGAAGGAGACGATCTGCCGACTACTCCCGCACCGCAGATTCTGAAAGGCGAGGCACCCGAAGGGCTCTGGGATGGGCTGGCAGACCTGATCACCGAGGAGGGATACGAGCTGCGGCTGGTCTCGAACGCCGCGGCGATCGGGGGCGCCAACGGACTGACCGACTTCCAGACCCGGGAGGTCTCTGTCCGCGTCGACATGGACGACAGTGCCCAGATCAAGTCGCTGTGCCATGAGCTCGGGCATGTTCTGCTGACCGATCCCGATAGCCCGGATGCACCGTTCCATCGCGGGATCGCCGAGGTAGAGGCCGAGAGCGTCGCGCTCATGGTCGGTGCCGCGCACGGCATGGACACCTCCGCCTACAGCGTCCCCTACGTCACGACCTGGGCGAACACCGTGCCCGAGACGAACCCTGTCGAGGTCGTCCAAGCCACTGCCGAGCGGGTACGCCGCGCAGCGCTCGGGATCCTCGACCGACTCGACACACACCAGACCGCTACCGGGGCACCGCCCGGACTCGAACCTCGCGTGCCGACCGCCAAAGCACCGCAGGCCGAACGCACCGTGCAGCACGTGAAGCCGAGTGAGGCGATCGGGCTATGACCTCCTCGCGTCACCCTCACCTGCGAATCCACATCAATGAGGCTGGTGCTCCGTCCTTCACGCTCAACGGCGACACCTACACACCCCCTGGCGGCCCTCAACTGGCAGGCCGCGAGTCCGTACGCGGCGTCCTCGACGCCGTTCGCACGGATCTCGGCGCCGTCCGGGTCGAGATCATCGAGGCAGACGGCAGCATCTACAGCGACGTGCTCGGCCCCGACGACGTGACGGAGGCATCCGGCTCGACGAGCGACGAGCCTGATACGTACGCGTCAGGGTTCCTGCCGGGCGAGCCAGTCGCCGTCGCGGTGATCATCAGCGAACACCCCGCCTCCGACGACGGAACGACCCACGTACGTCTACCGGCGGCCGTGCTCGCCCGCCGCGGCGGCACCGTGATGCTGCTGGGCCGTTCCTCAGGCACCCTTACCTTCCTCGGAGCCGACTGATGAACCCGAACGCCCGGCCCATCGATGACGCGTTGGTCAACCTGGGACTCGGCCTCATCGCCGCGCTGGCGGGCCTCTTCGCGATCCTCTGGATGGCGGCAGAGGTGAACAGTCACCTCACCGGCGCGCGGGTACGTGGAAAGGGTCTGGCCACCGGCCTCGACGTGCTGAACGATCCGTTGAGTCCCGCCGGGCAGCAGCCCGTCGCGTACTGGCTGATCGCCACCGCCATCGTCGCGGTCCTCGGTGCGCTGGCCTGGTTCGCGTGGCGCCTGATCGGACTCACCCACCACCGGACCGTCCGTGACCCTCGGCGTCTCGCGGGCATCGCGACCAGCCGGGACGTACGCGCCGCGGCGTCCCGTCGAGCTCTCCTCCGACGAGCCGCGAATCTTCGACCCAGCCTCGCGGAGCCACGGCCAGAGGATGTCGGCTACCTGCTCGGCAGATCCCGGAACCACCAGGTGTGGAGCTCCGTCGAGGACTCGATGCTGATCCTCGGTCCACCTCGCTCGGGCAAAGGACTCCACCTCGGCATCAACGCGATCCTCGATGCCCCCGGCCCCGTGGTCACCACCTCCACCCGACCAGACAACCTCACTGCCACCATCGACCACCGTTCCGACCGCGGACCGGTCGCGGTCTTCGACCCCCAGCGCCTGGCCGAGGGCACCCCATCGGGGCTGCGCTGGTCTCCCGTACGCGGCTGCGAGGACCCCCTCACCGCGATGATCCGCGCCACCGGGCTGGCCTCCGCTACGGGCCTTTCCTCCGGCGGCGTCGAAAGCGGCGGGTTCTGGGAAGGCAAAACCCGCACCGCCCTCCAAGCCCTCCTTCACGCCGCCGCCCTCGACCAACGCACGGCAGCCGACCTCTACGCCTGGACTCTCAACCCCTCGGTCGCCACCGACGCCGTCGCGATCCTGCGCAGCTCCACCGGAGCAGCGGACGGGTGGGGCGACTCGCTCGAGGCCATGATCAGCGCCGACCCACGCACCCGCGACTCGATCTGGATGGGCGTCTCCCTTGCACTCTCCTCACTTGCCGACCCTCGCGTTCTCGACACCGTCACCCCCCGCGACGGTGAAGCCTTCGACCCCACCGAGTTCCTCACCAACAACGGCACCCTCTACCTGCTCGCCACCGGCGCCGGAGCCGGCGCCGCCTGGCCACTGGTCGCCGCGTTCATCGAAGACCTCGTCGAAACCGCCCGTCATCTCGCCGCAGCCTCCCCCGGCGCCCGGCTCGACCCACCGCTGCTGCTGGCCCTCGACGAGATCGGCAACCTCTCCCCCTTGCCCTCCATGCCCGTGCTGATGGCCGAGGGCGGCGGCACGGGCATCACCACCATGCCCGTCCTCCAATCCCTCGCCCAGGCACGCAACAAGTGGGGCGACCACGCCGCCAACGCCATCTGGGACGCCGCCATCGTCAAGGTCATCCTCGGCGGCGCCTCCGCCACCAAAGACCTCCAAGACCTTTCCGCCCTCATCGGCGAACGCGACGAACACACCGACACCCTCATCGTCGGCGATCACGGCTCCCGCTCGCTCCAACGATCCGTGCGCCGCGTCCCGGTCATGCCCCCAGAAACGATCCGAACGCTGCCCTTTGGCACCGGCCTTGTCCTGCTCCGCAGCACACCCCCGATCGTCACTGAACTCCGGCGCTGGACCGATCGCGCCGGCCCACCCCGATTGGCTCCGTTAATCGCCAGGTGCGGTGTGCCCTGGCGGCACAAAGTCCTCGTCACGACGCCTCCTGGGTTCGGCTCGGTCCTGGAGTGTCCCGGCGACCACCATCACGGGATTGCCGTCACATTGGACGCGGACGGCTCACTTCGCGACCTCGATGGCGGACTCGTACGCAACGCGACCAGGTCACCCGAATGACGGAGGCGCTGGTCGACGCCTGCGGAATCGCCGGTCCCGGATTTGCGCTCATCCTGTTCGTGCCGCGGGCTCTGCGCTGCTGGCGCCTCCGGCGGAGTCCACAGTCGTTGTCAGGCATCTCCCGCAGCGGCATGGTCCTACTACTGGCCAATGCGATCGCGTGGGCGGTTTACGGAATGGGCAACGGCGCATACTGGACGGCCGTCCCGTCGGCGTTGAACGCGCCTCTCGCTGTAGGCGTCCTCTGCCTCCTGTCCCAGCACCGTCGGGCCTCGGGCCGTGTCGAGCCTGAACCATCGGACCGACCGCGAGCAGCCCCTGGCGAGAAACGCAGTCGCACCAGGCGACGGCCACATGAGACGGCAAAGCGTGTCTCGTATGCTCCCCGATGTCGCCGACGGAGGCCTCGGCGAGCTCGGCGCGGGTGATGGGGGTTCTTCAGCCACCGGTAGTAGGGCTGACGGGCGATACCAAGGACCCGGCACGTCACCGCCACAGGCACCCGCACCGGGGCATCCTCAGCGGCCAGCTCACGGACGAGCGGGTACATCATTTCCCCGGCAGATTGGCCTGAGCGAAGTAGGCCGCTGCTTTGCGTAGGACCTCGTTCTCCTGCTCCAGCAACCGGATCCGCTTCTTCGCCTCACGCAGCTCAGCAGACTCCGAGGCCACCAGCCCGCCAGAACCGGCCGAGCCCGAACCACCGCTGGCCTTCTCATCCTGGGCCAGCCATCGCTGCAGACACGAGGCCCTTCAGGCGTGACTACCTGCGCGACCTCTTAGGCACGATCTACATCCTTCCAGCAGCGACCCACATCGCCACAGATCAGACGTCACTGTGCAGCAGTCCCATGAAGCTCCACCAGGCGGAAGGACAACCAGCCCACAGTGGTCCACTTCAACGAGCACTAGACGCGGTGGGTTGTGGGCCGACTCGGCATGCAAGAACGGTGCGCCGTCGCGCCCAGAGCGCGTAAACGAGAAGAGCGAGCGATCCGATCGCCAAGAGCGGCTGGATCGGGCCGAACCAGTTGAGAGCCCCGCTGACCCCTATGGCCATGACGACTAGTTTGTTGCAGACCGGGCATCCGACCGCGAACAACGAGAGCACGCTGCCCAAGAAAGTCTTGCCTCCCTGGGTGGCAGGCACCGGAAGCTCCGGATCGCGGACGTACGTCGCAACGAGCGCGCCCGTGAGGAGAGCCGATGCCGCCCAGACCGGATAGTTCCACCAGAGCACTGGGGTCATGCGCTGGTACCACGGCGTCTGGATTATCCCTGTCGGAATCCCGATTACGAGCGCGGTTGCGATCGCCGCGATCCCACCGATCGCCAATCGACGTGCCAGCAGCATGTCTGCACTCCTCTAATACTCATCAGCGTAGTTCGTCGTCGTAGTCGGCCACCACCACGGAGTGGGCGCGGCGGCCGTTCATCTGTTTTGCAGGTGGATGCGCGCGAACACGTGATCCCGCGGCGGGGTGCTCCCGTGGATGCTTCGGGCATGTCTGGTCGCGAGCTCGGCCAACTCATCGTCCGTGTCGGCGGTGAGAACGACGTCGCAGGCATCGCAGGCCAATTCGAGCGGCATCGGTCATCGCCTGGTCGTCGTCGCGCGGAACCGCATGAGATGGCGCCGTGCTGACAACACGATGCCGATGTCGCCGAATCCGGCTGCGGCAAGGCCCTCCATCAACTCGTCGGGGGCGATGATGCGGTGTGGCGAGCCGTCGAGCCGGTGTGTCAGCCGGGCCAGGTTGGTGTCTGTGAGGTCGTAGCCGACGAGGATCCCGCCGGGCCGAAGCACGCGGGCAGTCTCCTGAAGTGCATCGGTCCAGTCGATGATGTGATGCAGCATCAGGTAGGTCGTCACGATGTCGAACGATCCGGTGGCGTACGGCAACGATGTGACGTCTGCTTGTTCGACCTTGATGTTGGGGTGATCTTGGAGCCGGCGGCTGGCGGCGCTCACCATGGCGTCGTCGACATCGGTGACGGTGAGCCGGATGTCGGGGAACCTGCGGGCGACGCCGTCGGCCATGGCGCCGCTACCGCCACCGATCTCCAGAACATCGCCGCGGAGCTCGAGGCCGTTGAGCGCCCAGGGCAGGACCCAACGTCTGGCGAGGCACCGCCACGGACCGCTACGACAGAACGCGCCTTCAATGGCGGACATCACCGGCATCAGCCCAACAGCCCCTTCATCGTGGTGATCTCGTTGGTCTGAGCGGCCTCGATCTGCTTGGCCAAGGCGACCGCGTCGGGGTAGGAGCCGTTGGCCTGCTCGGACTTGGCCATCTCGATGGCCCCCTCGTGATGCTCGATCATCATCGTGAGGAACATCTGGTCGAACTCGTTACCGGTGGCGTTCGCCAACTTGTCCATGTCGTCGCTGCTCATCATGCCGGGCATCGACGAAGACATGTCCATGCCAGTCATGTCCTCGGGCACCGGCTCGCCCCAGGACGTCAGCCATTCCGACATCGTCTGGATCTCAGGATCCTGCGCACCCTTAATCTCCGCGGCGAGCTCCCTGACCTCGGGGTTCTTCGCCCGGGACTTTGCCAGCCCGGCCATCTCAACCGCCTGACGGTGATGGGGAATCATCTCGGTCGCGAACGACACGTCGGCATCGTTGATGCTGAGGCTCGAATCGGTTGGCTCGGCGGGCGTCGAGGAATCCATGCCCGACATGCCTGGCATCGAATTGTCGCTGTCGCCGCACGCGGCCAGGGTAAGGCCGCCGATGACCACGAAGGCTGCGGCTGCGAGTGGTTTGGTACGCAAGGTTGGTCTCTTTCCCTGGTTGGCGTTGGTTCTAGGACTGGTACACGAGCGCGGCCATCATTCCGGCCTCGGCGTGGTAGATGTTGTGGCAGTGCGCCATCCAGTTGCCGGGGTTGTCGGCTTGGAACTGGATGTTTAATTTCTGCATCGGCTTGAGCAGAACGGTGTCTTTGCGTAGCCCGTTTGGCAGCGCGAAGGTGTGGCCGTGCAGGTGCATCGGGTGCGTCATCATCGTCATGTTCGAAAGTTGGACCTGGATACGTTTGCCTGGCTGGATCGTCAGCGGCTGGTTCTCGGGGTACGCGGCTCCGTTGACCGCCCAGGCGTATGGGCTCATCTGCCCGGTCAGGGTCAAGGTGAGTTCTTGCTCGATGTCTCGTTCTGGTAGGCGTGCCGATTCTTCCGGGGTCAGGTCGGAGCCGATCAGGATCGCACCGTTGAGTTCGGCGACAGCATCGCCTGGTGTAGGGGCCGCACCCGTGGCCGTGCGGATGAGCGCGAATCCCTGCCCGGTCTTACCGATGGGCTTCGCGATGAGCGGGAAGACACCCTCCCTGAGGGTGACGACCGCGTCGTACCTCTCCCCCATGCCGATATAGAACGCACCGGCTTGTTGCGGTCGGACAGGGAAGCCATCCGTGTGGGTGAGTGACAACGTGTGGTCGCCGACGGCGACGGCGAAGATCGTGTCGGCTGCGGCGTTGATGAACCTCAGCCGCACCCGCTGACCGGGCTTGGCGCGCAGGACGTCCGGGCTCGAGCCGACTCGTCCGTTGATCAGGTAGTGGGGGTAGTCGACGTCACCGGCGTCGCCGAAAGGTGACTCCGGAGACCCCATCGACATTCCGTCCATACCGTCCATACCGTCCATCCCAGGCATCGAGGAACCGGACCCCATGTCCATGCCATCCATTCCACCCATGGGACCGGCAGAACCGGAACTGGTGGCGACCAAGCCGGCGAGGACGTCGTCGGGAGTCGTCCCGGTGCCGTCGATCCAGTCGTCGAGAATGACGATCCACTCGTCGTCGTAGTCGCCCGGTTCGGCGGGGTCGTCGATCACGATCGGGGCATACAGACCGCGGTCGAGCTGTACCCCGACGTGTGGATGGTAGAAGTACGTCCCCGGATCGGGGGCGACAAACTCGTAGACGAATCGCGACTGCGGCGTGATCGGATCTTGGGTGAGGCCGGGCACACCGTCGGCAGCGTTGCGTAGCGCGATGCCGTGCCAGTGGATGCTGGTGTCGGTCGGGAGCTGGTTGTCAACGGTGATCCGCACCAGGTCTCCCGCGGTCGCCCGGACCAGCGGCCCAGGGACCGTGTCGCCGTACGCCCATGTGTTCATGGTCGTGCCACCGAGGTCGATCGTCGTGGCCCGCGGTGTCAAGGTGCGCTCAACCACCCGTTTCCCCGCAGGCTGAGTCATCGGTGACTGGGTGGGCAGAGCGAGGCCCGACGGCTGCATCGCGGGGTTGCCCGAGCAGGCGGCGAGCAGGCCGCTGCTGGCGCTGCCCGCAGCGCCGAGCAGGAGCGAACGGCGCGAGAGCCTCATGAAAGCCGCTCTTCGTCGCTGAAGTCCGGATCAAGGTCAAGCTCGCCGCTTGCGAACCTGTGGTCGAGCGTGCCCCGCAGATCATGGCCAGCGTCTCGGGTGCGCGAGCCGATGATCGCGCGACAGACGAGGACGACCACAGCCCACACGGCCGCGAGCCCGAGAACCACCCAGATCCAGGTCACGTCCCATGCACCGTCCGTCATGGCTCCAGCCTGGAGGTCGACCTTTGTGATTGGCTCGCAGATTTCATGAAGGTTTGACGAAGGTCGGCTCGCGGAGGACCTGAGCCGGTCGCGATCGTCGTCGACGGCAGTCAGAATGGGGTCATGAGCAGCCACGCCCACGAGCCGCCGCCGCATGCCGCTGACCCCGTGTGCGGGATGAGTGTCGACCCGGCGAACACGCCGCACTCGGTGACCTACCGCGGCGAGCGCTATTTCTTTTGCTCCGCCGGCTGCCGACAACGGTTCATGGCCGATCCGGTCACCTACGCCGGGGACGCTACGCCCCCCGCCGACCACGACCACAACGCCAGCTACGGCCACCAGACGCCTGACCGGCACGCACACGCGGATCACGACCAACACCATCACGAGGAGCACCACCCTCATGCGGAGGCGTCGGCCCAACCCGCGGAGGCTTCCGCGCCGCCTGCCACTGAGTGGACGTGCCCGATGCATCCAGAGATCCGCCGTCCGGGTCCGGGCGCCTGCCCGATCTGCGGGATGGCGTTGGAGCCACTGATAGCGAGCGCCGAGGAGGGCCCAAGTCCCGAGTTGCGGGATATGACTCGCCGGTTCTGGGTCGGTGTCGCTCTGGCCGTACCGGTGGTGGTCTTGGAGATGGGTGGTCATTTTGTCGACGCGATTGGCGAGGCCATCCCGCAGTCGGTGTCGAACTGGGTTCAGCTCGTTCTTGCCACACCCGTGGTGTTGTGGGCCGGGTGGCCGTTCTTCGTGCGGGGGTGGGCGTCAGTTCGAACCCGCAATCTGAACATGTTCACGCTGATCGCGATGGGCACCGGGGTGGCGTGGCTCTACAGCGTCGTCGCGACGGTGTCACCAGAGATCTTCCCCGACTCCTTCCGTTCGTCTGCTGACATGGCCGGCGGCATGGGATCTGGGGCGGTCGATGTCTACTTCGAGGCAGCGTCCGTCATCACCGTTCTCGTGCTGTTGGGGCAGGTGTTGGAGTTGCGAGCCCGCGAGCAGACCTCGGGGGCTATTCGCGCTCTGCTCGATCTCGCTCCGAAGACCGCCCGCCGTGTGCGTGCCGACGGCACCGACGAGGAGATCGGCCTGGACGACGTCATCGCCGGGGACCGACTCCGCGTACGTCCTGGTGACCAGATCCCTGTGGATGCGGTAGTGACGGAAGGCAGGTCGTCGGTCGATGAGGCGATGGTGACCGGTGAATCGATGCCGGTGTCCAAGTCCGAGGGTGACCACGTGATCGGAGGCACCATCAACACCACCGGTGGCCTGTTGGTGCGTGCCGAACGTGTCGGGCGGGACACGATGCTGGCGCGGATCGTGGCGATGGTTGCCGACGCTCAGCGCTCCCGCGCCCCGATCCAGCGCACTGCGGACCGAGTCGCCGGCGTGTTCGTACCCGTCGTGATCGGGATCGCCGTGCTGGCGTTCGTCGTCTGGGCGGTGGTTGGTCCGGAGCCCCGGATGGCCCACGGTCTGGTCGTCGCGGTCGCCGTGCTCATCATCGCCTGCCCGTGTGCGCTCGGCTTGGCCACCCCGATCAGCATCAAGGTCGGCGTAGGTCGTGGAGCCGAGCATGGCGTCCTGATCAGGAACGCCGAGGCGCTGGAGCGAATGGAGAGGGTCGATACGGTCGTGGTCGACAAGACCGGCACCCTGACCGAAGGGAAGCCCTCAGTCACCACGATTGAACTGGCCGACAGGGACGGAGACGTCAACGACGCACTGCGCCTTGCCGCCTCGGTCGAGCGTGCGTCGGAGCATCCCTTGGGGCAAGCGATCCTCGATGCTGCTAAGGAGCGCGAGTTGGGCCTGGCGGATGTGGCCGACTTCGATTCTCCCGTCGGCCGCGGCGTCGCTGGCACCGTGGAGGGCAGGCGGGTCGTACTGGGCAGTGCCCGCTTCCTCGCCGACGAGGGCATCGACCCCATGCCTCTGGTGGCCGTCGCCGATCGGCTCAGGTCCACGGGAGCGACTGCGATTCTCATGGGCACCGATCAGCGGCCCGTTGCCGTGTTCGCGATCGCAGACACCGTCAAGCCGACCACGGCCGAAGCGCTCGCCGACCTCAAGGAACAGGGCGTCGAGGTGGTCATGTTGACCGGCGACAACCGCGTCACCGCTGAGGCCGTCGCCAGCAGTCTGGGAATCACCCGGATCGAGGCCGAGGTCCTACCCGACCGCAAGGCCGAGGTCGTGCAGAAGCTCCAGTCCGAAGGCAAGGTGGTCGCGATGGCAGGAGACGGTGTCAACGACGCCCCCGCCCTGGCCGCGGCCGATGTCGGGCTCGCGATGAGTTCGGGCACCGACGTGGCGATGGAGTCCGCAGGTGTGACCCTGCTCAACGGCGATCTGATGGGCATCGCTCTCGCACGACGGCTCTCGGACAAGACGATGCGCAACATCAAGCAGAACTTGCTGTTCGCCTTCGTCTACAACGTCGCCGGCATCCCGATCGCCGCTGGCGTCCTGTACCCCGTCACTGGCCTCCTGCTGTCCCCGATCATCGCCGCCGCCGCGATGGCCCTGTCTTCCGTCAGCGTGATCAGCAACGCCTTGCGGCTGCGTGGCGTGCACCTCGGCCGATCGGGCACAAGACCGCACCAGGCGACGAGCGAGAGCTGACCTATGACAGCACCCATCCCGGTCCTGGTGGTCGAAGATGAGCGTCCCCTCGCCCAGATCGTGGCCGACTACCTGACCAAGGGCGGATTCGTCGTCACCCAGGTACACAACGGCCCCGACGCGGTCGATCTCGCCCGCACTCAAGACCCCGACCTGATCCTCTTGGACCTGGGTCTACCTGGACTGGACGGCGTAGAGGTGTGCCGCATCATCCGCACATTCTCTGACTGTTACATCATCATGCTCACCGCCCGCGAGGACGAGATCGACAAGCTCATCGGTTTGGGCGTGGGAGCCGACGATTACATCACCAAGCCGTTCTCCCCACGCGAAGTCGTAGCTCGAGCCCAGGCGGCGGTACGACGCCCACGGCTCAGCAAGCTCACAACACCGCAGACCGGCGACCTGCTCCGCTTCAACGGACTCACCCTCGACCTCGCGGCCCGTGAAGTCAGCCTCAGCGACGGGCCTGTGCACCTGACCCGGACCGAGTTCGATCTACTCGTTGCCCTCGCGCAGGCTCCTCGGCGGGTCTTCTCCCGACGCCAACTCGTCGATGCCGTCTGGGGCGAAGGATGGGGCGGTGACGAGCACATCGTCGACGTCCACATCGCTCACCTGCGCAGCAAACTGGGCGAGGCCGCCACCGAGCCCCTCTTCATTGACACCGTCCGCGGGGTCGGCTACCGGTTCAAGACGGATCAGATCAAGACAGTGCAGAGCCGATGAGGCTACGGCAATTGCGGATCGGAACCCGGCTCGTCCTGGCGCAGGCGCTGGTCCTGCTCGCTGCGATTGTTACCGCCGGAGTTATCGCCGCTGTTGTGGGGCCGCCCCTGTTCCATGAGCACATGCTCCAGGCAGACCACGCGCCCGACCCGTCCGAACTCGAGCACGTCGAACGTGCATTCCAGACGGCGAGCATCATCTCCCTGGGTATCGCCATCGTCGCCGCCGCGGCCCTGGCGTTGGCGGTCAGCTGGTTCCTGAGCCGACGGTTCCAGGAACCGTTGACTCGGCTGCAGCGCGCCGCCGCAGAGGTGGCCGCCGGCCGCTATGCGACCCGTGTCCCCGTCGGTGACGCCGGGCCTGAGCTCGACGCGCTGGCGGAGTCGTTCAACACCCTCGGCACTCAACTTGCCAGCACCGAGGACACCCGTCGGCGTCTCCTGTCCGATCTGGCGCACGAACTCCGTACGCCGATCGCGACCCTGCAGGCCTACCTAGAAGGCCTGGACGACGGCGTCAGACATTGGGACCAGACCACGCGCAGCGTCCTGGGTGAGCAGGTGACACGCCTGGCACGCCTCGCCACGGACCTCGACGCGGTCTCCCGAGCCGAGGAGGGCCACCTGCGGGTGACCCTGGAGCCGGCCATCCCAGCAGAGCTGATCGCGGCCGCACGGGACACGGTCGCCGGGCGGTTCGAGGAGAAGCACATCCGGATCGATGTGACGGCGACCGGCTCAGGACAGGTCGAGGTCGACCGGACCCGGTTCCTCCAGGTGCTCACGAACCTTCTCGACAACGCGCGCCGACACACACCGGCAGGCGGAACCGTCACCATCGACACCCAGCGCGAGGAGGACTGGATCACAGTCTCCGTCACCGACACCGGAGACGGAATCCCACCGGCTCAATTGCCACACATCTTCGAGCGCTTCTATCGTGGCGACGCTGCCCGCAGCCGCGACGAACAAGGATCCGGGATCGGCCTCACCATCAGCCGCGCAATCGTCGAGGCACACGGAGGGCGCCTCGACGCATATAGCCACGGGCCCGGTAGAGGCGCAACCTTCACAATCAGGATCCCAACCCTGGCGGTTAACGGAGAGGGTGCGTCATCCGGCCTCCGCGGTAGCGGACAGGGATGAGTCGCTCCACCTCCGAGGACGGCGGCGACATCCTCCTGGCTCCTGGGCTCGAGCATGGGGCAGCTCACGCCGATCACCACGACCGCCACAAGCGGGGCTCGGCCCGCCCCCGTTCGGGCCGCTACACCAGCTCGCATCTACTATCCTTCATAGTTGATATTAGATGGGACGCCCCTGCCATCTCGAAACTGGAGCAGCGAAGGATGTACCGCCGATGACCGCCCACACCAGCGACCGCAAGCTGGGGCTTTCTCCGAAAGCCCGCCGCGTCATGATTCCAATGCTCGCCCTCGCGCTCGCCACGATGATCGTGGGCACGCTGCTGACCCGCGGCGGAGGGGACGACATGGCTGGTCCGGTCGTGGGTGATGACCTGCATGTGGTGGGCGAGCTGGGTGATCGGCTGTTCGTCGGCGGGCACGGCGGCGCAAGTTCCCGCCGCATCACCGGTCGCTGGACGCAGATCGACACCCTCGACAACAAAGACGTCATGGGCTGGGCTCAATCGGGCGGCGGGATTCTGGCAGGTGGCCACGCGGGGCTATATCGCTCCAGCGACGGCTCAGCATTTGCGGCCGTCCCCGGTCTTCCGGTTTCAGATGTACACGCACTAGGTGCCGCCGACGAGCGGGTCTACCTCGGCTCACCGGCCGGCGTTCTCGTCTCCGATAACGGCGGCCGGTCCTTCCAACGTGCGACCAGCGCCGGGCAGGATCTGATGGGAACGATCTGGGTTGACCCTGCAGATCCCGACGTCGCCATCGCCCCCTCGATGAAGTCGGGTGCCGTCAAGACAACGAATGGTGGTGCGACATGGGCTCCGATAGGGTCGCTGCCCGGATCCATGGCGGTCGCTGTCGACGGTTCAGGCGAACAACTCGTCATCATCGGAATGGGCGGAGCCGAGTCCAGCGATGACGGGGGTACGACTTGGTCAACCCTGGATGTGCCCGAGGGCACGAGCGCGGCCACCTACACTTCCAAGGGCGATCTCGTGGTGGCCACCCTGTCAGGTGACCGCGCAAAGGTCTTCCGGGCCGTGGATGGCGAGTGGGACTCGCTGACGTGAATACAGATCATTAGGAAGGGGCGAGCATGCGTCCACTGGGCGAACTCGAGGCTGTCGTCATGGAGCACCTGTGGTCCTCCGACGACGCCTTGACCGTACGCGAGGTGCTGGGGCGCATCGACCGCGAGCCGCCCCTTGCATACACGACGGTGCTGACCGTCATGGACAACCTCCACCGCAAAGGATTTCTGGAGCGGGTGAAAGCGGGCCGCGCCTTCCGCTATCAGCCGACGAAGGGGCGGGCGGAACACACTGCTGACCTGATGCATGAGCTGCTCAGTGACAGTGGTGACAGCTCCATCACGCTGATGCGGTTCCTTGACCGGATGTCAGACAATGAGGTCGAGCGGCTGAAGCGAGCGTTGGATGATTAGCGCCGCGCTGCTCCTCGTCTTCGCCGTGACCGCAGGCACGTGGGGTGCAGCCGTGCTCACCCAGTCGACCTGGACCACCTCGGCCCCTCGATTGGCGATCGCGGCGTGGCAGGCCCTGGCCTCATCGATTCTGCTGAGCCTGCTTGCCGGTGGCGTTGCCTTGTCGATCGGGTTCCAGCACGCCCGAGGTGACATCGCGCGACTGTTCGATCTGTGCGCCGAGAACCTGAAGCACGGCTACTCCTCCCCAGGTGGCGCATTTCTTGCGACCCTCGGGTTGGCCACGGCCGGCGTGTTGTTGGGCCGGATATTGTGGTGCGCCCTTCGTGTCTCGCTACAGGACCGACGTGAGCGCCGAGCACGCGTAGCGGTGCTCGATGTGATTGGACGCTCCGGCATCGTCCCCGGAGTCCTGGTGTTGGAGCACGAAGCACCCTATGCGTTCTGCATAGGCGGCAAGAGGCACCGGGTCGTGGTCACAAGCGGTCTGCTAGCGACACTCGACCAGCGGGAGATCGACGCCGTTCTCGCCCACGAGGCAGCCCACCTGCGACAGCGACACCACCTCGCGCTGGTGACGTGTCGCGCGTTGTTCGGAGCCCTGGCGCCATTCTTTCCCGCATTCCGCGCAGCGATGCGGCACGTCCACCTCTTCGCCGAGCTGTCCGCCGACGACTGCGCCCGTCGCCAGATCGGCGCCAGGTCCCTTCGCTCTGCACTTGAGCGTCTCGCCGTCCTCCCATCGCCCACGGGCGCTATGGCGGCAAGTGGTAGCGATGTCGAGCAGCGCTTGCGCCGGCTAGACGACAACGCCGTGACCTTGCGCGGCCACATCGCGATCTTCACGGGGCTCGCCATTGCGACACTCGTGGTCATTCCACTGTCACTCGTAGCGGCGCCCGCAGTTGCCATGGCATGGAAGGGCATCTGCCTCATCGGCTGATCGCGCCGCTCACCCCACGTCGGGGTCCGAGCGGAATGGCTTAGACGGATAGCCCGTGTCGAAATGCATGTAGTCGGGGACGTCGATGTCTTGCCAGATCCACCCTTCCTGGCGGAACGCCTTCCAGACCACGCCGCCTCGGACGATCACTCCAGGGCCTTCCTTGCGCGCCCGATTCTCATCAGAGGGAAACCAGCACTTGCAGCGGAGGTCCTTCCAGGGGTTCTCGAACGGGTTGATGTCGATCGCCCGCCCGTTTGCGTGAGGAGACTCCCGAAATGGAGCGTTGATCTGGTCCGCCGTGCGGCAGTTGTACGCGGAGGTGTTGTCGTCGGCAAGACTGGCATTCGCGTCGCCGTCGTACTTCTCCACTGGTCGCATCTTCCGAATCGGAAATCGAGCGTCGTACAGAACACTGAAGATTCGGGCCACGCTGGCCGCCACATCCCGGTTGACCACCAACTGACCTCGCTGCTTCATACCCTCGAAGTCGACGAAGCCCACCCGCACGGAACGCAGTTGACCGCGTCGCACGATGGGACACCCCGGTCGAACCATTCCCGCCCTCTTCATCGCCTGCCACTGACGTAGGGGAACCGGTTCGATCACTGGGTTGGCGGAGTCCACCGGCGATGGCTTCCCAGACGGGCTCGCAGACCCCGTCGCAGATGTGGTCTTTTGCCCTTTCTGCTGGCCGCGGTCCTCCGCGCTGGCGCATCCCGAGAGCACCAAGGGCAGGACCAGTATGGCGGCCACCCGCTGGACCGACCTCACACGATCTCCGACAGATCGCGTTCGAAGTGGGAGAGGCGTTGCCCATCGGCTCCTGTTGCATCACGCGTGTGCTGCCAGACTGATTTCGTGTAGAACGAGCCGGCGCCGTCCGGGCCGGCGACGGTGACCAGACATGCGCGATCCCGTCCCGCATCGCGCGCCTGAGCCAGGAAGGCGTCCACCAGCAGCGTCCCTAGTCCGAAGCCGCGGGCGTGCTCCGCCACGACAACATTCGACAGCACCGCAAGTCGGGGCCCATCCACGGACTCGAGGGCGCGATCGCGGGAGCGGGTCAATGTGGTCAAGTATCGGCGTGCCCGCGTCAGGAGGAAGCGGGTCAGTACCGTCGGCCTGCGCATCAGACCGATCAGCCCACATGCTGCCAGCGCGACTCCGTGATAGGTCAACAGAAGGCGTCGGTGCTGGACGGGATCCAGGACGCCGACGAGGTAGCCCGATGGCACTCCTGACACCTCGACGATGAGTGCTACCGCCAGCGGACCGTCGAGGAACGTCCGGTAGTAGCGGCGCAGGAACCGCGGTCCGAGACGCGCAAAGAAGCCGTTGGGGAAATGCTGGCGATGAGCGGCAACGACGTCCGGCAGATCCTGCAAGCCCATCCGCCTGATCCGCACGGTCACGTCATCGACGGGTTCGTTCGGCGCCGTCCCGCCGCCTGGTGCAGTACGTCCTTGTGCGGTACGTCCTGGTGCAGTACGTCGTAGCAACTGCCTGCCGCCTCCCTAGGTGATCTACTATCGTCGATAGTAGATCGTCTCCAGGCTCAGATTTCAAGAAGGAACACCACGTGGCACGTACTCGACACGGACAGAAGAAGAGTGCTGCCGAGGGGCAGTTGTCGAAGTGGACCCGGCGGCGCATGCTGTCGACAGCCCTGTTCGCGTCGGCGGGACTGGTGGCAATCCAGCACCTGCTTGCGCACGGCGGCTTCCAACCGCTTCCGATCTCGATGGGGTGGCAGGATCTCCTGGTCGGCTACCCCATGGCGATCCTGCTCGCGATCGGCGGAGGCCTCGCCTTGGATCCCGACCCAGGGGCCTGAGGCCGCGCCTCGTTCAGTAGTCGGGCCCGCCCTACGGGCGAACGCCATGTTCTGCGAACGCGACCTTCGGATCGATCGGTTCCCCGCCGTCCGGGCGCACCTCGATATGCACGTGAGGTCCGGTGCTGTTGCCGGTACTCCCGACGTCACCGATCGCCTGCCCTCGATCGACCAGCTCGCCGGGATCGACCTCGATGCGTGCCTGATGGCAGTACCAGATCTCCGTCCCATCGGGTAGCTCGATGATCGTGCGGTAGCCGTACGAGCCCGCCCAGCCGGCTTCGACGACGCGCCCACCTGCCACCGCGACGATCCTCGACCCCCATGACGTCGCAAAGTCGAGGCCCGTATGCGTGTTGCTCCACAATGAGCTTCCCTCGCCGAAAGTGCCGGTGAGGCGATATGAGTCGACCGGGAGCACCCATCGCTCATCCGTACGCTCGACCGCGAGCCTTTCGACATGACGGGGCCGCTCAGGCTTGCCCTTCGGAGGCCGACTAGGGCTGGGAGTGGGAGGTTCGCGCCGTCTATCCACCGAAGGCCGCCGCTCTGCGGACCTACTCACGCTGTCCTGCCGATCAAGCGCCGCCGGCGGTACCGAACTGTCGGCCGTCGGCTCCGTCGATGTTGCCGGGTCCACCGAATCTCGAACTACAGAACCGCCGCCCAGAACGCCCGCGACCGCAACGACAGTCAGGACCTGCGGCACTGCCCCTCGCCAGCCGATCGCACCGCGACGTTCGTGTCGATGCCGACCGTCGATCGGCCCCAGCCGATGCGGGGTCACCATAAGTCTTCTAGCGTCAGCCTGCGACCGACCCTGCCTGTTGTCATCTATCCGCTTGTGTCGACCAGGACGCACCTGTTCTCCTCGTCCCACCGAATCGCGTACACGACCGCGCCACAGGCATGAAGTGGTGGGTGCCCATAACGGGGAAGCCGGGCACCCACCAAGGGAGGGAGAAATCCCGCTTCTACTATGGACCGTAGTAGATCGGCGGTTGCGGACCAACTCGGGCGTGTCATGTCGAACCAGTCGGGATTCATCCAAGCGAGTTCTCGTTACGCGTGGCGTATGCCTAGTATCGATGCCATGCAGGACCTCCGGACGGCAACGCATACAGGTGGCGCGCGCCTTGCGCTCGCCGCGGCTGCGGTCGCGCTGTTCGGACTCATGTCGATGCACGGCTGGGGGTCCCACGCCGGCGCTCACTCCATGAGCGCCGACCCCGAGGGCGCGAGCGTGCTGGTGGCCGTCGGCCACGGTGGCCCGCACGAGCTCGCCGCCGCTAGGAACGAATCCGTGGCCACTCTGCCCGACGGCGCGGCAGGTTCCGAGGTGCCTGGCGGCGTGGGAGATGGAAGCATCCTCGGTCTCTGTCTCGCGATCCTCACCGGATTGATCTTGGGCTTCGCTCTGCTGATGGCTAGGCGCGGCATCCGGGTCCTCAGGCACCTGGTTCCCACCTGGTCGGCCACGGTCCTCTACGGACGAGACCGTGACCCGCCTGATCTGCTGCAACTCTGCGTGATCCGCTGCTGATAGGCCCGAGCCACGAGGCACCCATCCGGGTGACTCGGACTTTCGCCTGCCCAGACCCAGATCACACACAGATGGAGCAATACCCATGCGTAAGGCCCTGATGGCCGCGACCCTTGCGGCCGCGCTGGTCACTCTCGTTGCGTGCGGCAGCGAGGACAACAGCGCCACCTCCACCGACCACAACGATGCCGACGTCACGTTCGCCCAGCAGATGATTCCGCACCACCAGCAAGCCATCGAGATGGCAGAGATCGCCGAGACCCGGGCCGAGAGCCAAGAGGTCAAGGACCTGGCCGCCGACATCGAGGCGGCGCAAGGCCCGGAGATCGAGACCATGACCGGCTGGCTCGAGAGCTGGGGCGAGGACGTTCCAGACGAGGGCATGCCCGGCATGGATCACGGCGACATGTCGTCGGATGAGATGACCGGGATGATGTCGGAGGAGGACATGACCGAGCTCGAGAACGCCTCGGGCGCCGAGTTCGACCAGATGTTCATCACGATGATGATCGAGCACCACGAGGGTGCGATCGAGATGGCTCAGACCGAGCAGGCCGACGGCGAGTTCCCCGATGCCAAGGCCATGGCCGCGGACATCGAGACTGCCCAGACCGAGGAGATCAAGACGATGCAGGCACTACTCAAGTCCTGACCGTCATCCAAGCCGGGCAGGCCCCGCACCTGCCCGGCATCTTCTCAAGACCGGAGCCTTCTCATGAAACGAACCTCCCGCCTCACGATGGTGGTCGCCGTGGCAACGGCCCTCCTTTCAACTGCCTGCGCCGCCGACTCGGAGTCCAGCCCAGCCGCAACCGACAACACCGCGGACGAGAGTTCAGTCGGCCACATCCACGGCCTCGGGATCGACCCCGCCGATGGCAGCTTGTATGTGGCAACCCATTTCGGCCTCTTCCACGTTCCCGACAGCGGCAAGCCGACCCGGGTCGCCGACAGATGGCAGGACACCATGGCGTTCACCGTCGTCGGTCCCGGCCACTTTCTCGGCAGCGGACACCCCGACCTGACCGAGGACCTGCCTCCACACCTGGGGCTGATCGAGTCCACCGACGCCGGCGAAACCTGGACGCCACTCGCGCTGCAAGGTGAGGCCGACTTCCACATCCTCGAATCGGCCGGCGACGTCCTCTACGCGTACGAAGCCACCACCAAGCGCCTGCTCCGCACCGTCGACCAGGAGCGGTTCGAGGAGATCCTCTCGGGCGACCTCATCAGCGTCGCCGCCACCAAGGAAGCCGGTCAGCTGTTCGCAACCACCGGCAAGGGCAAGCTGATCAGCATCGATGCATCCACGGGACAGACCCGCGAGCTCGGAGGCCCCATCACCGCCTATCTCGACGCCACTGCGGAGGGCGACCTGGCAGGCATCGGGCCCGACGGTGTCGTTCGGGTCAGTCAAGACGCGGGCAAGACATGGCAGGAGACTGGATCGATCGGTGGCCAGCCGGCGGCCTTCACGATCACCGAGCACGGTTGGTACGCCGCCACCTCGGACGAGGCGTTCCGCTCGGACGACAACGGCGACACCTGGGAACAGGTCCTGTAGGTCGGCGAGACGATGAGCAAGCACCGAACTGCATCTCACCGACGCCGGGAACCGCAGCGCGCCCGGCTCGTGGCCGAGGATTCCGCAGGCCACGCCGGTCTCGCCGTCCTTCTCACGGCGCTGGCGATCACCCTCCCGCTCGTCGCGATGGCGCGCGACGGTGAACCCGCCAACAAGAGTGAACGCGCCCCAGTTTCGTCGGTTGCCGCCCCGCCTTCGGCTTCGCCGACCTCGGGCACGGAGCTTCCCGACGGCGAAGTTGCCGCAGCCGCGGGACCGGTCCCCCGGCCAAACAAACCGCCAGCGTCGCCGGTGGCGATACCCGAGCGCGGGTCCGGGAGGTTTGAGGTCGCGGCCGCTCCATTCAGCCCGCTGGAGGACGCGACGACATACCGCGTCGAGATTGAAAAGGGGCTGCCGTATGCGACCAAACAAGTCGCTCGATTCATTGAGAAGACACTGTCTGACGACCGTGGCTGGGCTGCCGAGCACCGGCTAGCACGCGTCGACGGCCACGCCGACCTGCGGATCGTCCTGGCCACACCCGAGACCGCCGACGAACTTTGCGCTCCCCTTGACACCGACGGCAGGCTGTCGTGCCGCAACGGCGACGATGTCGTACTCAACGCCTGGCGATGGCACTTCGGCGCCGACAGCTACGCCAGCAAACTGACGGCCTACCGTCGCTACGTGGTAAACCACGAGACCGGCCACGCGCTCGGCTACCCGCACGTCGGATGCCCGGGCAATGGCGCGCCTGCTCCGGTGATGCTGCAACAAACCAAGGGACTGGACGGCTGCACCGCCAACCCGTGGCCCGCTCGTGTCGATTTGGCTGGGCACTGACTCGAGCCAGCGGCCCATCCGGTCGATCCTCGGTGTCCAGCCTGTGCCACGAGGATGTTGCTGCAAGTGATTCGCGATAAGGTGCTGCCATGTTGATGACCGCCCGCCGCCGTGACCGGATCGCACTGCTGGCGATGGCGGGCGTGGTCCTGGTGTTGAACCTCGTCGGTTGGGTCGTCCTGATCGCGGTGGTCGCGCCGCAGGAGTACCGGGTCGGCGGTTCCGGTGTGTTCGGCGTGGGCCTCGGGGTCACGGCGTTCCTGCTGGGCGTCCGACATGCCTTCGACGCCGACCACATCGCGGCGATCGACAACACCGCGCGCAAGCTGGTGGGTGAGGGCAGACCCGCCAGCGGCGTGGGTTTCTGGTTCTCGTTGGGCCACTCCAGTGTCGTCTTCGGGCTTTCCCTGTTGCTCGCGGTCGGGGTGAGTGCGCTCGCCGGCCCGGTGCAGAACGACGACTCGACGTTACAGACCACACTCGGGCTGGTGGGCACTCTTACCGCCGGGACCTTCCTGATCGTGATCGGGCTGACCAATCTGAGCGCACTGTTCGGCATCGTCCACGTGTTCCGGCACATGCGAGCCGGAACCTTCGACGAGGACAAGCTCGAGCACCACCTGCACCAACGCGGCCTCATGGCGCGGCTCTTCAACCGGGCCACCCGCCGGGTGACCAAGCCTCGCCACCTCTACCCGATCGGTTTGCTGATGGGCCTCGGGTTCGACACCGCGACACAGGTCGCGCTCCTGGTCCTCGCCGGCGGCGCGGCCAGCACGCTGCCGTGGTATGCCATCTTGGTGCTCCCGGTCCTGTTCGCTGCCGGGATGACCCTCTTCGACACCGCCGACGGCGTCTTCATGGCCCACGCCTACAAATGGGCATTCCTCAGCCCGGTCCGGAAGGTCTACTACAACCTGACCGTCACGACCTTGTCGGTCCTGGTCGCCCTGGTAATCGGCGGCATCGTCCTGCTGCAACTGCTCGCCGAGCAGTTCCACCTCGCCGTCTTGTCGTGGGTGACGCGGCTCGACCTGCAGTATGTCGGCTACCTCCTGGTCGGCCTCTTCGTCGTGGTCTGGACGATCAGCCTGTTCGCGTGGAAGCTCGGCCGTTTCGAAGAGCGAATCGAGATCCGCCCCACCGAATCAGCCACACCTCTTTAGAGGTCTGGCTGATCGATGAGCTCATCGAGTGGGTCCGGCTCGGCAGAACTGGGATGGTCGCCTTGACCTCGACGTTGTCGATCGCCGAGATGACCCAGGTGGTCGTGGGTGGCTGCACTGCCATTCCCTGGCCGCCCGGGTGGATCTGGTTGGACACTGACCTCGGTGATTCTTGGGTGCGTGGCGCTCATGGATAGGCCGCGGGCGGGTACCTCTTGGGCATCGGGCCATCCGGCTCGTCGACAACAGTGCCATTGACGAGAGGGAGTGCCATGCACACCGTCGAGCAGATGCTGAAGACCTACCCCAAGGACTTAGGCGGCATCGACACCGCCAAGCTCGCTGCGACGATCCAGAGCCTGGTCGAATGCGCCCAGGCCTGCACAGCGTGCGCGGATGCCTGCCTGAGCGAAGACACCGTCGCAGACCTGACCAAGTGCGTCCGGAGCAACCTGGACTGCGCCGACGCATGCTCGGCAACCGCGAACATCCTGTCGCGCCACACCGGCTACGACGCCAACATCACCAGGACGTTCCTGCAGGCTTGCGCGACGGCGTGCAAGGCCTGTGGTGACGAGTGCTCGCGCCACGCCGACATGCACGAGCACTGCCGCGCCTGCGCCGAGGCGTGCCGATCGTGCGAGCAGGCATGCCGCGATCTGATCGCGAACCTGGGCTGACCAGGTCCCTCAGGCTGACGTCGACGTACGCGTCGTTGCGGCGCGAGAACGCGCCGCCTGCTCCTTGCGCCACCCGTACTTCGTCAGGCCGCGAGGCTTGTAGATATTCAGTACGAGGATGCCGATCAGCATGAGGAGCCCGATGACGGCGTGTGGGATGTCGCTGCCCATCGTGAGCAGCCCCTCCTCCCCCAGCGTCCGCGCCCGATCGGCCTGAGCGGTGACGTCGGGCATGTGCATGATGAGGACGGCGGTGAGTACGACCGTGCTCACCAGCGAGATGAGCACCCAGTAGTGGCGTAGCAGGCCCCACTTCGTCGCCGCGCCCATCAGCACACCGGTGGCAAGCGACCCGAGCGCAAGCGGCACGATCGCGTACCAGCCGACGAGCTCCATGCCGATCCAGGCCGCTCTCACGACCGCGGGATCATCCGTGGCCGGCACTGCGAAGGCCAGCGCCAGGTAGGCGCATACTGCGCCGATCCAGCCGACTGAGCAGCTCAGGTGCAGGGCCAGCAGGAGCCGGCGTACGCGGGGGCCGATAGTCACAGGCTGATCCCGCGAATGGCCGCTTCCGCTGCCGGAGCGGAGTGCATCCCGCCGCCGTGACGTCCCGGCCCATGCTCGCCGCCGAGGAGAATCATTGCCAGCACGGCGAGCACGATCACGGCCAGCAGTGCCCCGAGGAGGAGCTTGACCCACGACGGCATGCCTGGGGGCATCTCGTGCTCACCCGAAGCGGTCGGTGTCTGGTTGTCGCCGGGCGCCATCGCGCACTCTCCTCGTTTGTAAGACATTGTGTCTACGTAAGTGTGCATGGTGTCTTGCTCTGCGACAAGGCGTATCGTTGATCCATGCCGAAGCTTTGGAAGGACACCGTCGAGGAGCACCGGCATGACGTGCGGACGGCGATCCTAGAGACCGCTTGGGCGCTCGCGCGCGAGCGGGGTGTCCGAGGAATCACGATGGCCCTCGTCGCCGAGCAGACGGGCATCAGCCGCGCGACGCTGTACAAGTACTTTCACGGCATCGACGAGATGCTCGTCGCCGGTCATGCCGAGCACGTCGCGCAGCACCTCTCCCACCTCGAAGCGGTCCGCAGCGAGGCGCCGACTGCCGGAGCCGGGTTGCGCGCGATGCTCCAGGGCTACGCAGGAATCTGTTTCCACCGGGGAGCATCAGCCACAGCCGACCTGCACGGCCTGGTCCACCGTGGCAAGGAGCACGAGCGCAACAGCGCGGATGTGATGACCCTGTTCACCAAGGCCGTGCGCGAAGCACAGGACCGCGGACAGGCGCGAACCGACATAGCGGCCGAGGAACTGGCCGCCTACAGCCTGCACGCACTCGAGGCTGCCGGGCAGGCACGGGCGGCGAGCGCGATCGACCACCTGGTCGAGCTCGTCGCGGAATCTCTGCACCTGCATGGGAAGACCGTCGGGTCCGAGAGCGACTAGGACCCGACGGCCAACACCATGCCCTGGTCTGCCCGAGGCCTCAACTGCAGGCAGGCACCGGCCCCAGGATTGAGGGACTCACACAGCGTGCACGCATGAGCACTGGCACGCGGCGAGGGTGCCTTCGGCTGTCTCCGCAGCCGTGCGGACGAGCACATCGACACCGCCGCGATCCGCAGCGCTGGACGATTCAGTGATCGGCTCGGCCGCCGATGCTCCTTCGTCCAGTGCTGCTTCTTCGCGGGTCCACAGGGCCGGTGCTGCGGCGGCGCCGATCGCGGCGAGGATGGCGAGGATGGTCCAGGTGGTGGGGAACCCGGCGTTGGTGGCAACCCATCCTGCGATCGGGTAGGTGATCAGCCAGGCGAGGTGCGAGAGGGAGAACTGGGCGGCGAAGACCTCGGGGATGGCATCGGGTTCGACCGCGCGCCGCAGCACTTGGCCGGTCGGGGTGATGATGAGCGCCATCCCGCCGCCGATCGTGACCCAGATGAGCGCGGTGAGCTGCGGAAGGGCGAGATCCAGCGCGACCGTTGCCAGGGCCGCGGCGACTGCGATGACCAGCACGGTAGCGCCAGTGAGCATCACGATCCGTTCCCCGGTGCGGTCGAGGATTCTGGGGAGGACGAGGGCTGCCAGGAGGGTGCCGGTTCCTGAGGCGGCGAGCATCCAGGCCACGTCGGACTGTGTTCCACCGAGCACGTCACGGACGTAGTTGACGGTGTTGACGACGACGATCGACCCGGCGGCAGCAACCACGAGGTTCAGCGCCATCACTGCGCGCAGGCTGGGCGTGGCGGCGAAGGTCCGGATCCCGGAGACAACCCGGTCCACGGCGCTGACGTGCGCGCTCGGGCGGGCGTTGGGGATGCGGGTGGAGAGCACGAGCACCGCGGAGGCGGCGAACCCGAGCGAGGTGCCGAGGAACAGCAGGTTGAAGGACATGAGCGAGAGTGCGACTGCCGCGAGCACCGGGCTCAGCAGACTCTCCATGGTGTAGGCCACCTGCGAGGCAGAGAGGGCGCGCGTGTAGTCGGCCTCTTCGGTGACGATGTCAGGGATGACGGCCTGGAACGTGGGGGTGAATGCCGCAGACGCTGTCTGTAGGACACCGATCAGCACATAGATCTGCCAGACCTCGGTGACGAACGGCAGGGCAAGGACCACCAAGGCACGGACCACGTCGAGGACGGTGAGGAACAAGCGCCGAGGCAGCCGATCGACGTACGCCGCTGCCAGGGGCGCGACCACGACGTAGGCGACCATCTTGATGGTCAGTGCGGTTGCGAGCACCGCGCCGGCGCGAGGACCGGCCAGGTCGTAGGCGAGCAGACCCAGCGCGACGGTGGCCAGACCGGTTCCGAACAGTGCGATCACCTGCGCGCTGAACAGGCGTCGGTAGTCGCGGATCGCGAACAACCCCATGGTTCTAACCTTTCTCAGGCCAGGCCGCTTTCATGGCCTGGCGTCGTGGTTTCTCTCGAAGAGAACATGTCTCGCGTCGCTGTCCCTGGTCTGTCCGGCCACCGTCCAGCCGGAGCGCCTTCTCCGCTCTGGACGGCGACCGTGGGTTGGGCGCTATTGGCGCCCGGCAGAGCTACTCGTCGTGGATCCGATACTCCCGGCCCTTCGCCGCGCGTACGCTGACAACGCCGGTCGGGCCGGGAGTGTCGGAGCCTTACGGTTTGTGCGGTCTCAGGCGGTGGCGAGCTTGTAGCCGGCCTTTTCGACGGCCTGCTTCACGGACGCGTCGCTGATGTCGCTCTCGCTGGTGAGAGTGATCGCGCCGGCGGCGAGGTCGACGTCGACGTCGAGGACGCCGGGGATCTGCTCGACCTGGTCGGTGACCTTGCCGGCGCATCCGCCGCAGGTCATGCCGGCGACGTTATAGGTGGCGTTGGTTGCCATCGTGAAACCTTTCTGGTGGATTCCGTGCCCGGGTTGGGCCGGGTGTTGTGGTCCTGCCCCTCCGAGGGGCAGGTCCTCTGGGCCCCCGATTCGTCTCGGGAAGCCCAGAAGCGCAGGGTCAGGCGTTGACTGGCTCGGGCCTGGACACCTCTGTGGCGGCATCGGTGCCAGCTCGGGGGTCGCTGTTGGTCGCTCGGAAGCTGCGCAGCCGGAGGCTGTTGGAGACCACGAACACCGAGGAGAACGCCATGGCGGCTCCGGCGAGCATCGGGTTGAGCAGTCCAGCGGCTGCCAGCGGTAGGGCGGCGACGTTGTAGGCGAAGGCCCAGAACAGGTTGCCCTTGATGGTGCCCAGGGTCCGCCTAGAGAGCCGGATCGCGTCGGCGGCCACGCGGAGGTCTCCGCGGACCAGGGTCAGGTCGGAGGCCTCGATCGCGACATCGGTGCCGGTGCCCATGGCCAGACCGAGGTCGGCCTGAGCCAGTGCCGCGGCGTCGTTGACACCATCGCCGACCATGGCGACAGTCCTGCCCTGCTCCTGCAGTCGCTTGATCACATCGACCTTCTCCGACGGCATCACCTCGGCGATGACCGTGTCGGGGCCCGCATCGATGCCCACCGCGGTCGCAACCGCCGTGGCGACCCTGGCGTTGTCTCCTGTGAGCAGCACCGGGGTCAATCCCAGGGCGCGCAGCTGGCCGACGGCTTCGGCCGAGGTCGGCTTGATGGCGTCGGCCACGACCAGAACCCCGCGGGCTCGGCCGTCCCACCCGACCGCGACCGCGGTCTGGCCCTTCTCCGCTGCCTCGGTCATCGCCGTTTCCAGGGTCGGGGTCAGATACTGGGACCACTCGGCAAGCAGCTGCGGTCGTCCGACCAGGACGGCGTGCGAGGCCTCCCCGTCGATGACGATCCCCTGCACGCCGAGGCCTTCGATGTTGGCGAAGTCCTCCACTGTCGGCAGGTCCCCGACTCGTGCCGCCGCCCCCTTGGCGATGGCCTGGGCGATCGGGTGCTCGGAGGCGTCCTCCAGGGCGCCGGCGAACCGCAACAGCTCGTCGACGTCCTCACCGTCGGCGACGACCGTACGAACCAGGGTCATCTGGCCAGTGGTGACGGTGCCGGTCTTGTCCAAGACGATGGTGTCGACCTTGCGCGTCGACTCCAACACCTCGGGACCCTTGATCAGGATGCCTAGCTGGGCGCCACGACCCGTGCCCACCATGAGGGCGGTCGGCGTGGCCAACCCGAGCGCGCACGGGCAGGCGATGATCAGCACCGCGACGGCCGCCGTGAAGGCGGCGGCGATCCCGCCGCCGGTGCCTGCCCAGAACCCGAAGGTCGCCGCAGCCAGGCCGATCACGATCGGCACGAAGATCCCCGAGATCCGGTCCGCCAGTCGCTGGGCCTGAGCCTTGCCGTTCTGGGCGTCCTCGACCAGCTTGGCCATCTGCGCCAGCTGGGTGTCGGCACCCACCCGCGTCGCCTCGACCACGAGCCGGCCGCCGGCATTGACGGTGGCCCCGATCACGAGATCTCCGGGGCCGACCTCGACCGGCACGGATTCACCGGTCACCATGGAGGCGTCCACAGCTGAGGAACCTTCGAGGATCCGACCGTCGGTGGCGATCTTCTCCCCGGGGCGGACGACGAACCGGTCGCCCACGGCCAGTTGGTCGATGCCGATCCGTTCCTCGGTGGGGCCGCTGGGGCCGTCGCGGAGGACCGCGACCTCCTTCGCACCCAGTTCGAGCAGTGCCCGTAGCGCTGCGCCGGCGCGGCGCTTGGAGCGCGCCTCGAAGTAGCGACCCGCCAGGATGAACGTGGTCACGCCTGCGGCAGCCTCGAGGTAGATGTTGCCGGATCCATCGGTGCGGGCGATGGTGAGCTCGAACGGGTGGGTCATACCCGGGGCACCGGCCGTGCCGAAGAACAGCGCGTACAGGGACCAGCCGAGCGCTGCCAGTGTGCCCATGGAGATCAGCGTGTCCATGGTCGAGGTGGCGTGCTTGAGGTTGGTCCAGGCTGCCTTGTGGAACGGCAACGCGCCCCAGACCACCACCGGCGCGGCGAGCGTCAACGAGAGCCACTGCCAGTAGTCGAACTGCAGGGCAGGGATCATCGCCATCGCGATCACCGGCACGGTCAGGACCGCCGAGACGACCACCCGGTTGCGCAGGGCTCGAACGGGGTCATCCTCTGCTCCGGTTTCAGAGGTCGACGTGGCCGGCGTTCCCTTCGGTTCCGGGAGTCGCGCGGTGTAGCCGGCCTGTTCGACCGTCTCGACCAATGCGGTCGGCTCGATGCCGTCGGCGTAGGTGACCTTGGCCTTCTCGGTGGCGTAGTTGACCGTTGCGGTCACGCCCTCGAGCTTGTTCAGCTTGCGCTCGATACGGTTCGCGCAAGAGGCGCACGTCATGCCACCAATCGCGAGCTCGACCTGGTTGCCAGGGACACCGCTCTCAGGTGTGACGTCGTTGAGCGCACTCATGGTCTTTCCTTCCTCATCGGGTGCTTCTCGTTGCGTAGGTCTGTTCGTTGAGTCAGTGGCTGTGCTCGCCCTGGTCGCCTGAACCAGAACCGCTGGGCTGGGCGGCGGGCGCAATCGAACTGCCTTCGCGCGGCGCCGGGACAGGCTCGCCGGCCTGGGCGGTGAACTCGGCGGTGCGAACCACGCCGTCGTGCTGGAAGTCCAGGTAGAGGCGATACGGTCCGGCGGAGTGGGCGGTTGCGAAGAAGGTGATGTCCGGGCCGGGCTTGGTGGTGCCATCCCCGGGCTCACCGTCGGGGTGCACGTGCAGGTAGGCCAGGTCTCCCGAGCGCAGCGCCACCAGGTGCCCGTAGGCAGCGAGGTAGGGCTGCAGGTCAGTCACTGGCTGCCCGTCGCGGCTCACCGTCAGCGTCAGCTCCGAGGACTCACCAGGGACGAGTTGCCCCTTCAGCGTGACGGTGTAGCCGTCGACCTCCGCGGTCTGGCTGACCGGCGGCAGCGGCTCCGGCTCGTAGGCGCCCGCGACCGATACGTCGCCGCCCAGCGTCATGGTCTCGCCGTGTTCGGTGGCGCGGAAGTCGGCGAAGACCCGCCACGCTCCGGGTGTGAGATCGAGCTCGGTCGACCAGGTGCCCGCCTCATCACCTGACGTGGCCAGGGTGGGGTGTACGTGCTGGAACCCGCTCATGTCTCGCCGGACGGCGATGAAGTGGAGCTCCTTGTCGTGGGTGGGCTCGTAGTCGGTGACGGGCTGCTCGTCTGGTCCGGTCACCCGGAACTTCACTTGGGTTCGCCCTGCCGGCAGGATCGTCGAGTCCAGGTCCAGCGTGTATCCGTGCTCGGAGATCATCAGCCCGCCGGGCTGCTTGGCAGCAGCTCCGCCGTGGCCGGCGTGACCGCTGGCGCCACTGCCCGTGCTTTCGTGACCGGCCTCTTCGCGGCCTGCGTCGTGCTTCATGTCATCTCCTGAGTGGCTGGTGGTCTGCGCGGCTTGGCCGATGGGCCCGATGGCGTTGCCGACGCCGAATGAGGCGGCAAGGATGGCAGCGAGGGCGGCGATGAAGCCGCCGAGCTTGAGAGAGGTCTTCACAGGAGGCTCCTTAGTGGGACCAAGTCGGAATTGGCCGTTGAGGGCGATGCCGCGGAACGGGCACCGCGCTGTGGCTAGCTGGCGTCGGCGACTCGATAGCCGGCTTCATCGACGGCCGAGCGAATGCTGGCTTCATCGAGCGGCGCGTCGCTGGTCACGGTGAGTCGGCCGGTGGCGAGGTCGATGTCGACATCGGTCACGCCACTGACTTCGCTCACCTCTTCGGTGACCGAAGCGACGCAGTGGCTGCACGTCATGCCGACGACGGTGAAGTTGGTGGTGTGGACTCCGGTGGCCATGGTGGGTACTCCTTAGGGGTAGTGGTCTGGTTGTGCGGTCGAAGTCTGGGGATCAGGAGCGGACCAGGCGGCCGATGGCGTCGGAGGCCTCTTTGATCTTCTCGTCGGCTTCCGTCCCACCCGCGGCGGCGGCCCGCATGAGGCAGTGGCTGAGGTGCTCATCGAGCAGGGCGAGGGAGACAGACTGCAGTGCCTTCGTCGTCGCGGACACCTGCGTGAGGATGTCGATGCAGTACTTCTCTTCCTCGACCATCCTCTGCAGGCCGCGCACCTGGCCCTCGATGCGTCGCAGTCGCTTGAGGTAGTCGTCCTGTCGATGCATGTAGCCGTGCTCGTTCTGGTGCTCGTGGCTTTCCATGTTCATTCCTCTGCTGGGCCGATGCCGTCTTCGTTTGCCTCAACACCATACCCCGGTATGGTATGCCCGTCGCGGTGAAAGGAACCATACCCCCCTAAGGTACGGATGTCTACCGCGACAGACCGGACCAGCAACGCAGAAGGAGCACCCGCACATGACCGACAGCTCGGCACCGCAGCCCAGCAACCAGGCCAAGCCCACCACCATCAAGACAGTGGACAACGGGCCACTCCAGATCAAGGGCCCAGCGCAGCTCGTCGACCACGACGGCAACAGTTTCAGCACGAGCAGAACGATCTTCTTGTGCCGCTGTGGCGAATCCAGCAACAAGCCGTTCTGCGACGGCACCCACGCCAAGATCGGCTTTGCTGCCAGCCAGCGCGCGACCCCAGCGCAGGATGACCAATCTGTCCAGTCCGAGGGCCTTCGGGCCGGTAGCGAGGAGACAGCCGCCAGCTGACGGCACATCGGCCTCTGGCCCGACGGGACGGTTCGCGTCGGGCCAGAGGAAGTGTTCCGCGAGAAGTGGTTCTGCCCCAGGACTACACTCGTCGGTCGACTCTCGGTCGGGGCTCGCGGGGCCGTGCGGATACTCCATGTGGTGGCAAGGCCGGGGCCCGCCCCGGACCTTCACCGCGTATCCGCCGTCCCGCCCTGCTTCCATTGCGGTGCCGCGATCGACGAGGGGCTGCGTGTCGACCGACCGGCCGGGTACGGCGGCGCCTCGAGGCGAACGGTGTCGCCGCCGCTTGGGCGGCGTCACTGCTGGATCCGTGGGCGGCTGCGATGACCGGGGCCAAGACGAGCAGAGCCGCGGCGGTCACGCAGATCCCTGTGATCAGCACGCCGAGGGACGGGCTGAGCAGCGCCATCGCGCTCCCGGCCGAGAGCGGGCCGAGGAACTGCCCACCGAGCAGGAAGCTGTTGGCGGCACCGACGTACCCGGCGCGTTCGTGGGGGCCGGCCTTCTGGGAGGCGTACAACATCAGTGACTGTGCCAGTGCCGCGAAGCAGAATCCCTGGATGAATCGCAGCGGTACCAGCGCCGGTAGCCAGCCCACCATTGCCTGGACGAGCACGGTCGCGGCCGTGACACCACTCGCGATGACCAACGTCTGCAACGGGTGACCGGTTCTGTCGTTGACTCGGCCCCACCACAGTGAGCCGACCAGGGTTCCGGCCCACATCACCGCATGTAGCCCGCCCACCCACGGTCCGACCTGCTGCGGATCGGGTACCAGCTCGGTGAGGAAGGCGGCATAGATCGGGATCAGACCGTAGACGCCGAAGAATGCGAGGAATCCCCCGGCCAACGGGATCCAGCCGATCCGCGCGCACACGGACACGAGAGCGGCGCGCGCAGGTTCGGTCCCGTTGGGTGGTCGTCTTGGATCGTGGGGGTTCCGCAGGCGGATCGTGCAGACACACCCGAGCAGCAGGGCCGCGAGGGCGATCCCGATCAGGAGCGGTCTGAGATCACCGGTGGCCACCAGGGTGCCGCCGGCGACCGGGCCGGCCAGGGCGCCGGCGGCGGTGGCGCTGTAGGAGCGTCCCAGTGCGCGACCCCGGCTGCCCTCGGAAGCAGCCGACCCCACGTACGCCGCCGCGGCCTCGACCACACCGCCCAACGTGCCTTGCACGATCCGGGCGGCCAGCAACGCCAGCGGGCTGCCGGCGGCGGCCATCAGAGCCATCGCCAGACACAGGCCCGCCAGGGCGCGGACCACCATCCACTTGGGACCGATACGGTCACCCAGCCGACCCCACAGTGGCGTGGTGATCGCCAGCGGGAGGGCGGGGGCCGCGATCGCAGCCCCCGCCCAGACCCCGACGGTGGCGTCGGAGGCGCCGAGTGAAGCCATGTACAGCGGCATGATCGGCACCAGCGCCATCAGCCCGGCGGTGTTGACGAACTGGGATACCCACAGCAGCCCCATGTCCGTCCGCCGCAGGGTCAAGTGCTCAGTCATGCCCGAGTCGAGGCATCCAGTCGCTGATCAGATGCGCCGCCAACGGTGGAGACCATCTCGAGCCACTGGTCGTCATAGACCAGGTCGAGGTAGCGCTCCCCCCGGTCCGGCAGCACCGTCAGGATGCGGCTGCCGGGCGGTGTGGTCGGCAGGAACTGCGTGATGGCTGCGACCACCGCACCCGAGGAACCGCCACCGAGGACACCCTCAGTGGCAACCAGGTGCCGGCAACCCAGGGCAGCTCGGGCATCGTCGATGTGGACCACGTGGTCGATCTCCGTGCGGCTGAGCAGCTCCGGGACCCGGCTGGCGCCGTACCCGGGGATCTCACGCGGACCCGCTGGGGAACCGAAGATGACCGACCCGACCGCATCGACAGCCACCACCTGCATCGCGGGATAGCGCTCGCGAAGGCGTCGAGCCAGCCCCAGGATCGAACCCGTGGTCGACACGGCCGCCACTAGATAGTCCACCGGGGTCTGGATCGCCTCGAGGACCTCGCGGCCGGTCGTCTCGTAGTAGGCGCGCCAGTTGAGATCGTTGGCGTACTGGTTCACCCAGACACTGTCCGAACTGGCATCAGCCAGCTCCTGTGCCCGCCGAACCCGAGTGTGCAGATAGCCGCCGCTCTCGTCGCGCTCGGTCACCAGCTCCACATCCGCGCCGACGGTCTGGAGGAGCCGAAGGTTGGTCGAGGTGGTCTTGGGGTCGACCACGGCGGTGAAGTCCAACCCATGAAGCCTGGCCATCGTTGCCAGCGCGACCCCGAGGTTCCCGGAGGTGCTCTCCACCAGCCGCATCCCGGGCCGCAGTTCACCTGAGGCCAGTCCAGATTCGATGATGAAGCGGGCCGGCCTGTCCTTCATGCTCCCCGCGGGGTTGAGCATCTCGAGCTTGGCGATCACCTCCCGATCCGGGTCTGGGAAGCAACGTCCCAGACGCAGCAAGGGAGTGTTGCCGACGCACGTGGTGAGGGAGTTGTGGATGTTTTCGGGCATGCCAAAGTTCCTTCGTTCATGAAGTCGAAAGTGCTTGAAGAGGGGCAGGAGGGCGTCGTCAAGAAACGACACCGGGCTCCTACACCCGCTGCACGCCGAGTTCGCGAACGAGATGCGGGGTCCATCGCGGCAGATCAGCAGGCCGCTGCGATTCGATGAGACCACCCTGGCGCGGAACTACCCACAGGCACCCCAGCGCCGGAATCAACTCCGAAGCAGCCACCCCAAGACGCGACTGAGTGATCTCGCCACACTCCACCTCGCCATGGGGGTGCTCGACCTTGATGACGTCGAGCTCACCAGCGGGGCCGCCGTCGCCGACCGACGGCTGATCAGAGGACCGGTCGTGATCATGCTCGACCGACCCACGATCAACCCCATCTACATGGGCGACCGACAGCGCTGCGGACTCGTCCACAGACCCCGCGACGTCATGACCGGCATCGCCGTGATGCCCGCTGTGCATGCTCAGCAGGTGCACCGCAAACACCATGGCAGCAACCAAAGCCACCACCACGCGCGGCCGACCCCCAGAGAACGGGAAGGAACGGAAACGGGAGGCGAACGCCGAGTCAGCCCGCGAGCCCATACGCCTCCTTGCGTCATCATCCTTGATGGTCCGGCGCAGCCAAACTAACAGTCGACCCTGAAGAAACCCTGACACCACGACGTGACATTCCGCACTATCCGCAGGCGACTCTTATCTGTCAGTTCTCGTCGCGTCTCATCCATTTGCTTCGTGAGGTGGTTCTCTCGTGCCTCGGCCTCGTACGTACTCCAGCGATCGATCTCATGTCGGCACCACCGTTGCCTGCACCATCGTCGAAGGCGTGATCGCGGCCATCGCCAGGATCCTCGCCGAGACGATCCGAAACAGAGCAGGCTGCGCGACTCAAGGCCGCACCGACTCAGGAGACTCAGGAACGGTGCTCATGGTCGGGGTAGACGAGGGTACGCGTTACGAGGTGGTTGGGCGCGGCGAGCACTTCGCGGATGATGCGGTCGTGGTGGTCGAGCGTGAGACGGACGTACGTCGCCTCGCCCGGGTATCCGAGGGCGATGGTGCGCTCGCCGTCCGCACGGTCGAGCAGGACCACGATTGGTGCCCTGCCGGAGCCGTAGGGGCCGACACCGACGTACTCATCGCCGGCCATCGGGAGTCCGGTGAGGTCGCCGAGTCCGCTCCTGGTGTCGCTGGTGACCTGTTCGTAGACGACGAGTTGTCGTTCGGCGCCGGTGGCCTTGACCGCGGCCTGGAGGAGTTCGGGCCGCTGCGCGGGGAGCCACGGAATGACGACGGCCGCGCTGCCGCCCGCGAACCGCTCAGCGTCGGCCTCAAGAGTGATGGTGCTGTGCCCAGGGGCCCAGTCGACAGCGGCGACGAAGCACGCGGCCCCGCAGTGGCGGAACCGCAGCTGATGTTCGGTGGCATCCGGGGCGGCGAGGTTGCCGACGAGGCTGTAGTCCTCGGCGGCCGCTGGGTCGAGGCCGCCGGTCGTATCGGGTGTCGAGAGACGGATCACGAGCTGGCCTTGGCTGGCAGTGGCACCGATACCGATCCACCCGGCGCGGTCGCCGACGGCGACGACAGGTCCGACGGCGGGCGGCGGGAATGGCAGGGGCAGGTCCTTTGGGGCCGGTGGCGCGAGCGCAGTGAGCGCGGCGGAGGTGACCAGGACGCAGGCCAGGACCACGGCTTCGATGCGTACCGCCGCCAAAGGTTGGCTCCTGCGGCGGGCCATGTGCCAGCGGGCATACACCGCGAGGGCGAGGGCGAGCGCGACGAGGACGAGCTTGGCGATCAGCCAGCGGCCGTAGGTGGTGCCTGGGATCACCGAGGGCACTTCACCAAGAGGGATCACCACGAGCGCGGAGAGAGTACCCGCGGTGACGACTACGACCGCCAGCCACAGTGCAATCCGGGCGTAGGCGACGATGATGGCAAGAGTGGCCTGCCCCGCGCGGCGTCGAGCGAAAGCGATGCGGACGACGTGGATGAGGGCGCCTACCCAGATCACGGCCGCGATCAGGTGGACCGTGACCACTGCCGCGCCCCACCCGGGGAGCATCGCGTCCGGGTGTGCGCGGAGGCCCTCCAGTACGGCCACCCCGACCGTGAACGCGACAGTGGGCACGACGACGGGCGGGGCAGTGCGTGCCGTTCGACGGGCTACCAGCAGGAGGAGACTGGTGATGCTCAGCAGGAGCAGTTCGAGTGCGGCGAGCCGTCCAGGCCCGGAAGCGAGCATGGACGACACCGACGGGTCGAGGACTCCCTGGACGAGGGATCCGCCGCCAGCCTGAGTGAGAGCGAGGCCGAGGGCACCGAGCGCAGAGATGAGCGCCCCCTGCACGAGCCAAGGGCGCGGCGTCGGGACGCCGACCGCGGTACGGCGTAGGAGCCCGTCCCCCACGACACCGCCAAGGAACAGCGCGAGGCCGGCGAAGAGCAGCCATCTGAGTGCGGTGATGAGTCCGGCAGCGCGAGTGCCAGTCGTGACCGCGGCCTGGCCGAGGCCGACCCCCGAGCCGACGGCGAATCGGAACTCGCCGGTCATGGTGTCGCCATCCTTGGCAGTGACCAACCACTCGACTACGTACTCGCCCGTGTCGAGATCGGTACCCACCGGCGCCGTCACGGTCTGCCCCTGATGCCCGGAAGTCACCTGTCCGAGCGGCACCGTCGCCCCATCAGGTCCGGTCACGGTCAGGGTCGATCTCGTCAGGACCACGGGCTGATCGAAGACGAGCTGGACCTCCGGCGGGGAGTCGGGAACTGCACCATCGACTCTCGGCGTGGTGAACAGGAGCGTCGCGTGTGCATGCGCCGGCGTCGCGAAGACGATTGCCGCAACGAGGACGAGCAGCAGGCTCGCCAGGGCCCGCCGCCCAGCCCCATGGCGAGGCCGGGTCAGGGGGCGCACAGCAAGGGTCGGGATGTGACACAGCCGAAGGCCGTTGCTGGCGGTGGCGGCCCCAGGAACGACGACGGGATCGTCGCTTGTTGGATCCTGCAAGAGAACGTCCTAAGCGTGAGCGCGCGCTTGCTGGGCCCTGGCCCCGACACGCAACCTCCGATTATCTACTATCTGCGATAGTAACCGCCTCCTAGGCCACGCACCTCGATGCCCTACCACCGTGATCGGAGTCTTCTTGAGCACCACCTTGACGAGCAATCTGCGGGCGGAGTGGATCTGGTGAACCTCTGGGCTGTACTTCTTACCGGCCTCCTCGCTGGCGGCGTCTCGTGCGCCGCCGTCCAAGGCGGCCTCCTCGCCGGGCTCGTCACGCGACAGCAGCGCGCCGAGGCGGCAGCGACGCCCAAGAAGGGCCGGACCCCGCAGGACGGGCCGGGCGCTACCGCGACGGCGATCTCGCAGCCAGCCGGCTCCTGGCGCGGACAGCTTGGCGATGACCTTGCTCCGGTGGCCGGATTCCTGGCCGGAAAGCTGGTATCGCACACTCTTTTCGGGGCCCTGCTCGGTGCCCTCGGCTCGGCCATCGAGCTCTCCGCTCACCTGCGCGCAACCGTCCAGATCCTGGCCGGGCTGCTCATCGTCGCCTTCGGCCTCGCCCAGCTCGGCGTGCCTGGGTTCAAGGGCTTCACCCTGTCTCCCCCGGACTCGTGGGTACGCCTCGTCCGCATCCGCGCCCGCTCCACCAGCGCCTTTGCCCCGGCCATCCTCGGCTTCGCCGCCATCCTCATCCCTTGCGGCGTCACCATCTCAGTGATGGCTATCGCCATGACGACTGGCTCGGCCTGGCAAGGCGCCACCACGATGTCCGTGTTCGTCATCGGCACCGCTCCCCTGTTCACCCTCATCGGGTACGCCGCCAACAAAGCCGCCACCTCTTGGAAAGGTCGACTGGCGACTGCGACCGGCCTCGTGGTCTTCGCTGCCGGGTTGTACACGTTCAACGGAGGGCTGACCCTGATGGGCTCCCCGTTGGCGGCCCAGAACCTCACCCGCGCCGTCGGCATCGGCCAGGCCGCCGCTCCGGACGCCTCGACGGTCACAGTGACCGAAGGCATTCAGACGGGCGTCATCACGGTCACTGCCGGCCGTTACAGCCCCGCGAACTTGGCTCTGAAGTCCGGCTTCCCAACCACCCTGATCTTCCGGTCGCAAGATGCCTTCGGCTGTGTGGCCGCGCTCGAGGTCCCCTCCGTTGGCGTGCAGGCGGTGCTGCCAGCAACCGGCGACACCCCGATCGACCTTGGCGTCATCAAGGCCGGCCAAATCGACTACTCATGCTCGATGGGCATGTACTCCGGCACCATCACCGTCACCTGAGACAGAGGAGAGACCCGTGGCGACCACCACTCACACCTGGCGCGTGTCCGGAATGCACTGCACCAGCTGCAGCATCCTCATCGACGAAGCCGTCGAAGAGCTCGACGGCGTGACGTCCTCGACGACCTCGCTGAAGAAGAAGCTCACCACCGTCACCCTTGACCCGGCTGTGTGCGAGCCCGACCGAGTCGTCGACGCCATTCGCGACGCCGGATACGAGGCCACCCCTGCAACCGAACACGACCTCACGCCGACGCGGCGATCATGGTTCCGACGGCGCGCCACGTCATGATAACCCCGACGAATGGCCGCTCGCGGACGAGCCTGTGGCCGGTCCACGCCTTCAGCGCCTTCTTGCTCGTTGGGTTCGCGCTTGCAGCGCTCGGCGCACGGACCTGCATATGAACACCCCGACCACGCATCGCCTCGCGGTCCGACTGACTATCGAGCCACGCGATCCGTATCGCTGGGTCACCCTCGGCGCGACCGGACTCGTCACCCTCGCCGTAGCGATGGCCGTCTTCGGCCTACCGCCGATCGATCTGCACCCGCCGACTCACTGGTTCGGAATCATGGACCCACTCTGCGGCGGCACCCGCGCGGCCCGCTACACAGTACTCGGCCAGTGGGCAGCAGCCTGGAACTACAACCCGCTCGGGATCCTCGCCGTGCTGGCCGTGAGTGCTCTCCTGCTCCGCGGCGCCGTCGGCCTCGTGACCTGCCGCTGGCCGACACTCCGGGTGACCTGGTCACCCCGCGCTCGCCAGATCATGATCGCGGTGGCGGTCATCCTGGTTGTCCTGCTCGAGGTCAGACAGCAAGGTCGAGCAGAACTCCTGATGGACGACACCTTCACCTTCGTCGACTATCCCCTCTTCTGACGCCAGACCCACCTCCCTCGCGGCTTCACCTGGCGAGGGGTCCGGCGGTGCGATGGTCAGCGTGTGCAGACCAGGAGGCTGTACGTAGATCCATCGCGGTCAACCTCGAGCCGCTCGACGACGAATCCTGCCTCTCGGAGTTTGCCGATGACATCGTTGATCGGGCGCAGCGTGAAATTGTGCTTGGCGAACGGTTGAGCGGCCATCCAGTCCGGATCAGCAACGCCAAGAACGCCGCGGCCATCTGGAGCAAGGACCCGTGCCAGCTCAGCGAACGCGGGTTCCAGGTCAGCGATGAAGTAGATCGTGTTGAGGCTGATCCAGCCACCGAGAGTCGCATCGGCGATCGGAAGCGACGACATCGCCGCCTCATGCAGGACGAGTTGTCCCGACCGCAGTTCATTCGTGAAAGTCCGGCGTGCACGCGCGAGCATGTCGGTCGACGGTTCGATCCCCTGCACACGTCCGTTCGGGACCGCCGCAAGAAGCAGCTCAAGCCCAACGCCGCCGCCAAAGCCGATGTCGGCCACCATCTCGTTTCCTCCGAGTTTGAGGGCATTGACGGCGGACTCGGTTGCGGTGCGATTGCCCTTGTTGAGGAGGCGTGCGACCACGGCACCGAGTGGTCCTGCCGGGCCGCCGAGCTGGCGGCTGAGCATCCGAAGCGCAACGTCGGGAACGGGGATCTTCACGCCGCCACCATTGCACGGCCCGCCAAGCAAACCTTCGTCGGAGCAGCGACCAAGCAGACGAGCAACGAGCGCGCCCGCGTTCCCAGTGAGAGGTGGCGGGCCACATCTCCGACATTCGGTGCGGCGCCTCAATCCGTGACTGATCCGTGCGTATCGCTACGAAGACAGTTTCCGGCCTCAGGGATCAACGGAGCGGGAACGATGCCTCGACAGCCCGCAGCAGCACGAAGACCGTTCGTCGCCGAACCCGACCAGGCCGGCGTTCAAGATCTGTCGATATTCCAATCAGATCCGCCGCGGTCCTGATCCCGAGTCGCGTGATGCTCGGCCGGGCTGGATACGGCACCGACCTGTTACCGAGTCCAGAGCGCCAGGTAAAGGTCCAGGCCTTGCGGACTCTGCGCCGTTGACCGCTATCGGGCGAGCTTTGCCGCAGCCGCGGTGACCACGGGGTCGAAGACGGCGTGGTCGCAGGTGCTGTCGTCATCTCCACCCGTGAGTTTCATGACGATCAGGGCATGGCCGGCGTCGACGTACGCAAGCCGTGTTGAGCCGGAGCGACCGTCGCTCGCGGCCCATGTCTGCACGATCTGTACGCCTCGCACGCCGCCGCTGAGGCTGCAGCTACGCAGATGCGACTCGACTGTGATGCCGTCAGCAGCCACCAGGACGTCCGAACACTCGTGAGTCTGCCGCACGAGACGCGCGACGAGGTGACTAGCGTCGAGCTGACGGTCGGCGACGATCTCCTGCTTCAGCGTCATGTCACCACCGAATGACTGCCATGTCCCCTCGACGGCGACATCGGCATCGGCCCAGCGCGAGGCCTCTTCCAGCACCTGGCCTGTGGCCTCGCCGCACTCGGACTCCAGGCCCCCTGAGTCATAGATCGAGCTGTCGCTACGGGCAGGTGCCTCCGTCGTACGCCATTCGCCGGGAAGGTCGCTCTCCACGAGCATCGCGCTCCTTGCGCCAGCCACGGTGAAAGTTGCGCCGTCTTCGCCTGTTGCCAGTGGAGACGCGCAGGCAGACGTCGCGGCCGCGACGAGGGCGGCGCTGCTGAGACCACGTCGGAGATACATCGGCTGGCTCCATGGATCGCTGGGCGTTCCGCCGGTGCGGCGGATTCCTCAGCCAGGTGTCCCACTCACGTCGCCCACGGGCCGCCGGGCAGGTATGCGCACCTCATCGCCGAGAGCTGCCACGACCGCAGTGGCCGCGAGCACCGCAGGAGGACGTCATGACGATCCCGACCCAGATGAGCCTGCATGGGTTCATCGCCACCGTTCCGAATCTGACCTTCGGCGATACCGGCATCGCCCGGTTCTTCGCCCGCGTCGGCGTCGAGCACTACCGCAAGGAGGCCGACGGGAACTTCACCAAGCTCGATCCGACCTTCCACAACATGGCGATGTTCGGGACGAAGGCCGAGAAGGCATACAACCAGTTCCAGGTCGGTGACCAGATCATCGCCTCGGGGTACGTCAACGAGTACCAGGTCGAACGCAACGGCGCCGTCGAGCAGCGCGAGGAGTTCATCGCCCGTCAGATCGGACACGATGCGCACCGCACCCGCTACACCGTCGCCCGCGGACCATCACCCACACCACCAACGCCTCCGCCAGCCACCCAGATGCCAGCCCCGAGTCTGCACGCGATCTGAGCGGCGCCATGTCTGATACCCCCGACGCCCCCGTTGAGCCCGACCCCGAGCCCTGGCACCCGCCTGAGGACGACGCCGACGAACTCCCCACCGACCGCACTAATCTCGAGATCCCTGAACCCGCACGTCCGATCGACTGGAACAGCCTCACCGCCGAGGAGGCGGAGGCGGAGTGGCGCGATCTCGACGAGTGGGTCGACTGGCTGCGTCGCACCTACGGGCTGCCGGCGACGATCGTCCCTCCCCTGTGGCACCGCCACGACGAGCTTGTGTGGGAGCTCTCCGCGCTCCAGACCCACTGGCGTGAGTGCTACGACCCGAACTCCTCAGGCTCCGCGCCGCTGCAGTGGCATCACGACTTCACCGAGGCCCGCGCGCGGCTGCGTGAGTGGGTCTCCACCTGCGGCACGCGCATCGACCGCGACCGTCCAACGCGCCAGACGCCCTGGCCAGGTGAGGCGGACGCAGGCACCACCGCCGAGAACCCGATCCCGAACCGCCGCGCTGACTTCGAACAGTTTCTGGCCGAAGACGCGGCCGCTCGCAAGAGCACGAACTGAAACGTACGCCGCTCCATTACGGCCCACGCCCGGACCGGCTTCTCCACAGGCCACCAGGTTGTGCGCCGTCAAGAGCGCACCGTCGCTCAGCCTGCACCTTTCTCAGCACCCACTCCGCGAACGGAGACCGTCATGCTGCTCGCACACGCCGTCACCCTTGCCGAAGCACGCTCCTACCTCGCCGCGCTCGCCGACAACGCCCGCACCGTCGAGGGCTCCATCGCCTACGAACGCGTACTTCTCCAACTCGACCTGGTCCACGGCGACCAGTCCCCGGCACACGAAGAGATTCTCCCCGGCCTGCTGCCCGCCAATCAGCTTTACGTCCTCGCGGTCAAGACCATCGAAGACCTCGTACGCCACGGAGTCGACGCCCTCCAGATCGAACTCGTCCTCGCAGCTCTCCTCGAGGCCCGCGAGACAGACACCACGGTGAACGGCAGCACCGGGCGGTCGTGATGTACGGCGAGAACGGCGGTGAACTCCGCAACGCACTCGTCACCTTGCTCGGCCAGTACCGAGTCAACTACCGCCTGCTCCTCGAGATCAGCCGAACGCACCCGCCACATGGCGCCACGTCCCGACAGATCGAGTTCACCAAGCAGATCCTCCGTTACCGGCGGACCATACTGACGTGGTGTCAACAAGCACTCGAGCAGGCCAACCCGAACCCGAAAGCCGAGCGCAGCCCGGAACTCTATGAGCCACCGGACTGGCTGTGCAGAGCACTGACCCGATTGCGGCACCGCAATCCTGGACCGCTGCCATCCTTGAGCGAGCTCGCCTCTCCTCAAGAAATCGGCATTCTCGAAAACTGGCGCCGAGCGGCCAAGGCAGCAGCCCTTGCCGAGCACGACCTCGCCGGCGGCCTCGGCGGCGGAATCCTCCCCCACCGCGAGTGGGTCACCCTCGTCGGCGACATCGCCGACATCACCAAAGCCCTGCGCGTCCTCGACCACCGCTACCGCAACCTCCCGGGATGGGAGCGCCTCAAGGGCGTACGCGGCCTCGACCAGCACATCGACGACTGCGCAACCCACAGCCAGGCGCGCTACGGCATCCCCGACTACAACATCGACTGGCGCGGGTGGCACCCACCGCAGCCGGAGATCTCCCCGGACGCAGGCACGATCACCCATGTCCTCGCCGCCGAGCACCGCCTCCTCAGCTCCCTCAAGACCGTCCCCTCGATGGCCAACCTTCGGCACCTGCTCGATTCCCAGCGCGAACTCTCCAACCTCGCCGCCCTCCGCGCCCGAGACATCGCACCCGAACAGGCGGCACAGTTCCGCAGACGCGAGCAGAACCTTGCCAAGGTGTCGAAAGCTGCCCGAACCGCCGGCGGCCTGGCCGGCACCGGCGCCAGCGCCACTCAGCACAGCGCCGACGCCACACGTCTACTCATCACCATCCCCGCCGGCGCGATGATCGATGTCGATGCGTTCCGCAACCTCGACAAGCTCTTCCGCCACGTCGACAACGCCCTGCACCGGGCCATCGAGCACGGCTTCAACACCCGCATCTACCTCGTCCGCAACACCCTCCCCCGCATCGACCCCGCAGACGGCCTCCAGCCCCACCAGGCACGCCAGATCTTCGAGCCACTCCAGCGCGAAGGACGTACGCCCCTCATAGCCGTCGCACGTCGCTCCCTGCGCGCCGACCCAGTAAGGATGGCGCCGCCAGGGTATGCCGCGATCTCCCGTGCTGACCTCCGCAGCGCAGTCAACCATCGACGCAGGACCGGCGGGGCAACCTTTTAGCATCCGCCCGATTGCTCCAGCTCGAGGGTCGATGGTCCCTCGTAGTTCCCACTTTCACCAACCGTCAATTGCTGGTCTGGTGCGCCGTGGCGGTCTCCTGCGCGGCGTCGTGCAGCCACCTGACGCGGTCAATGACCCAAACTTGACCATCGCGATAGCGATCGATTCCATCGAGATCCTCAGCCGAATCCCTGCTCACGCCGGCCTCAGTGCAGGAGTTCGCCGAGCAACGTCGCGAACGCCGATCACGCCAGCCCAAGCTCCTCCGGCCCATACGCGGCGAAATGACGCGAGTGGTCGGCGAGAACACCTAAGCCGGACCGATGTCTCTTGGGGCTCGTAGGCATCGCGGACGTATGGAAGTCTGGACCCCGTGGAGGTGAACGAGTCGCCGACGGTATGGGACCGGTTGCGTGAGTACGCCGCAACGCAGTCAGGACCCTTCACGTCTCAGGAGGCGCTCTCGTGGTTTCGACGACATGCACCGTCGCAAGCCAAAGACCGAACCGTGCGTACACACCTCCGTGGAGCCTGCTGGAACACAGACGACCGTTCCTGGTTCGCTAAGAAGGAGCCATTCCTCACCCGTATCGATCGCGGACTCTTTCGGCTAGCCACGCTTGACGAAATCGAGAGCTGGCGCGCCGGGGGCGCCGCGGACACGGCGAGCAGGCAGCAACTGAGGATCGACGACGCTGCCAGTTCGGTCGAATCCGGTGCCTCTACATTGGGCCCCGCTTCGTCCGAAGCGGAACTCATGGAGACGACGCAGGCGGAAGGTGAATGGTACGCCGAAGCCAACGTCCAGGCCGTGTTGGTGACCGCGCTCGCGATCGACGGCTGGCGCATCCTCTCCGTTGCCAACCCGGCCACCAAGGAGCACGGCATCGACGTGATTGCTGCCCGGGACGGACAGACGGTCGGCATCGAGGTCAAGGGATTCCCGAGCCGCGCGTACGCGGATCCAGCGCGCGCACTCGAGCCGAAACGAACGCACCCCAGTACTCAAGCTGGGCATTGGTATTCGCAAGCCGTCCTTGCGGCAATGCGACTTCGCGGGAAGGAGCCCAGTTGGCGCAGCGTGATAGCCCTTCCCGACTTTCCACGCTACCGGGACTTGCACTCAGAGACTGTTGGCTCACTGGCGGCGGCAGGCATAGAGGTGTGGTGGGTTGACCAGGCAGGCGCGCTTCAACGCCCTTGAGTCCGCCTCGCGGCGAAACGACGCGGCGAGGTTGACCGCGGAGGTCGCCTTCATGGATCTCGCGCTGCCGGGATGGGAAGCGGCGGCTGTCGGCGCCGCGCCTGAACGAGACTATCGGTACGCACGCCTAGAGTTCGTCAGGTGATTACACAATGAGCAAGGACGCCGCAATGCGGGCGATGCGCGAGGCCCGGTATCGCGAAAGGCAAGATGCGTCGACCGACGACTCGACGCCAACCAGATCGGCGGTTCGACCTGCGAAGGCCCAGGCCGCCAGGACGGCTTCTCCGCCGTCGCCCGCCGAGGCGCTGTGTGGCCACCGTTCGATGAATGGACGCACCTGCACACGCGAGCAGGGCCACGCGGCAAAGAGCCACCGCTACTCCTAGCTGTATCCGGGAGTCAGTCGGGGTCAGGTGGTGCCAGACCCCGCGCCGCCCCGTGTCAGCGACTGCTGGATCTGCCATGCAGCGAAGGCGGTCAGCAGGCCCCCGGCAATGCCGACCCACCCGGCGGAACGTACCTCGCCTTCCTCGCCGATCGCCACCCAGGCCGCTATGACGACCCCGACGTAGTGGACTGCGGTGAGGGCACCGGCAGACATGAGGACGGCGGTTGCGAACCGACGCCGGGAGGAAAGAGACAGCATGCCGAAGGCCAGGCATCCGACCACTGCCGCCGGCTCGAAGATGAACTCGGCGCTTGCGCCTTCCTCGACCTCGGTCCAGTACGAGCTGAAGCCGTCGTAGGGGATGAACAGCGCGAGGGTGGCCAGTCCAGCGCCCGCCATGGCCGATACAACCCAGACGGGCTCGACCGGACCAAGGTCGCGATCCCTCGGCGACACGCTCAAGCACGCCCGGCCTGCCACGACAGCCCCCACTCCGCCGCACACGACAAGAAGACCCAGAACAACACCGATGGCGCCGATGTCCTCGAGGGAGAACTTCACCAGTCCGATGCCGGCGGCGCCCATGAGGATCCCGACCACGATGAACAGTCCTGCTGCGTCGGCTGTAGCCAGCTGCTCACGGCGGAGCTGGCCTGCAGCGAAGAGGAGAGCAAGGGCGGCAAGCCCTGCCTCGAACGGCGTGACGACCGCGAACGAGTTCCACGACGTCGGGGCCTCGGCCAGCATCGGCAACGGAATCGCGGCCAGGAGCGCCACGGCAGCTATTGACGCGGCGGCCGGCACCCACGCGGGCGGCTGGGGCTCGGTAGCTGCCACCGGCCGCGGCCTGTGCTCGGGCTCGCGCGCGACAGCGGCTTCGGCTTCGGCCGCCGGTGCGGGTGTATCTGGTGGGGGCGGCACGACTGTCGGCTGCTCCGGGGCGGCCGGTGGGGCCGGTGACGGTTGGGGCGAGGCCTCGGCGGGCGTACGAGCTCGGTCGGCCGACCCTCGCACGACACGCTGTGTGTCGTGCTCAGCCATGTCGTCCAGCGCCATGCGGGCCGCGGCGGCGCGTGCGGAGTCCGCGTCGTCCAGCAACGCCGCCAGCTCCTCCACTGCACCGAGACGCACATTGGTGAACGGACTCGAGACGGCGCCACGCAAGTCGGCCAACAGGTCCACCGGTTCAGGCGGGCGGTTGCTGCGGGCGATGTGGAAGTCCCCCTGCACGTCGAAGACCCACTTGCCCGGAGTCTGCGACGGCGTGACGGTCCGCACTCGGTCGAAGGCGAAGTCGTACAACTCATCGACCGACACATAACCGTCACGATCCCGGTCCGCCTCGCCGGTGGCCAGACCCTCCACCAGAGCCGAGGTGAACACCGACGGCTTGCCCTGGCCGGCAAGTTGGTCGCCCTCAAATGAGTACTCCATCGCGCTCGAAGCCGTCAGCACAATCCGCCCGTGGCCATCGAAACGCTCCATGATGTCCATGCGCTCATCGCCGCGATTCATCATCCCGCGCGCGAATGCGCCGCTGTAACAGCAGTCCAGGAACAGCACGATGCGCCGGGATCGACTCTTCGTCATCTGCCTGTTCACGTAGTCGGCGGGCAGGGACGTGGCGTCCAGGTGGTCGATCTCGGTGTCCGGCGTAGCGAAGTAGAGCCTCCCGTCCTCATCCTTCACCCCGTGGCACGAAAGATGCAGCAGGAGGAGATCGTCCGGCCCGCGGTCATCGAAGAAGCTCGAGACCTTGCGCCGGACCACATGCTCCGGCTCGTTGAGTGACACCTCGACCTCAAAGCCCCCGATCTCGGCGTTCCGGAGCACGCCTGCCAGTTGCTCGGCGTCGGTGGCGGGCGCGCGAAGCCTGCTCAACCGCTGGTCGTCGTACGTATCGTTCGCCACCACCAGCGCGCTGCGCCGACCCGAGGTCATGGCACCGGTGCGGAAGTAGGTGGATCCGGCTTCCCTGACCCGTGCAGGGATGCGACGAACTCATCGATGAGTCGATCCTGCTGCTCCCGCGACGCCGAGTCGATCTTGAGTGTCTGGTCGCCGATAGTGAGCTCGACCGCGTTGGCCCCGCGAGTAGAGGACATCCACCCCCGTATCACCCCCGCGATGGCGGTCACGGCGACCAGTGACTCCCGGAACGCAACGAGCAGAACCCCGATCTCCGTGACGTCGATGCCACGGGTGCCAGCAGGCGCCTCGCCCGCGCTCGCGCGTTCGACATCATCGACGCCGAGGTCCAGCAACTCCCGCCGCAAGACCGAGCTGAGCTCATCGAGACGCTCCACATCAGGATCGTGGATCGTGATGGTCATCTGGCGACTCATCCGCGGCTCCTCGCTTCATCAAAACTCCCCCTACGGTCAGTGTCCTCCCAGACCCGGGGCTCGTCAGCGGATTCACCGACACGGTCGCCGAGCCCGGCCAGGGCAGGCTCGGCGAAGAGACGTGGACGTCAGGCCATCTCAGGGACATGCAGGTGCGCGTACGCGAGGTCGAACTCGTGCACGTCGACGATCTCGCCGCCAGCGTCGCTCGCGGCCCGGCTGCGCATGTTGTCGGCCGCCGAGCGGCTGGCTTCCATCGCGGCGCGGGACTCCCAGGCTGTGGTGGCGCAACCCAGGCCGGACGACCGGTTCATCAGCAGGCTGGCGCTGCAGAATCCATCGGTCTCCTCGAGCTCGGGAAGGATCCCTACCCGGAAGGTCTCGGCCATGGCGTCGAGGTCACCCTGCAGCCAGCTGACTCGGGCACACTCGCCGTGATGGCTACGGTGCATGACGACGATCTCCCACTCGTCGACCTGCATGGAGCCGCCGAGGATGTCCTTCCCTCGATCGCGCAGCGGGCGAAGCTGCTCATCGCTGGCGCGCATGGCCGCCTCGTCTTCCCACGAACTTGTTGCGATGCACTGCCCGGTCTCGCGGTCGACCAGCATCGAGAGGCCGCGACAGCCCTCGATGCTGTCGAGCATGGGCCCGACCTCGTCCTTGACGAATGCGATGCCCGCGTCGATGTTGCCGGGGTTTCCGTGGAACGTACTGGAACGTGCGTACACGGCCCGCTCCTTTCTAGAACAGGGCAGTGCCCGACCGGCACCGCCGGTAGTTCCCTGTCTACTCCTCTGGGTACGGCGACGCCATCGCCAACCTTTGGGGTTCTCGGGCCTCGTCGGGCCGGGTCCGACATTTGTCTGTGCTGGACGGAGATCTCCTCGGATGTCCGCTCGCGACGGTAGGGCGCTATCGCACTGAAACCGGCGCAATGACGCATCTGGCGCGGCGGTGTGGCCGGTCTCGCTCGATGTACCGTTCCAGGATGAACAACCCGGAGGAGGGCGCTGCTCGCACTCGGCCGTACGTCGTGGTGCACGTGGCCGTGTCAGTTGATGGATCCACTGCGGGCTTCGAACCTGACGTGGGTCGCTTCTATGAACTGGCCGCAGTGTGGCGCGAGGATGTCACCCTGGCAGGGGCAGACACAATCCTCGCTCAGGAGTTGGCGCTCGCCGACATGGAGTTGCCCGGCCCAGCGCCCGCCGGGCCGATCTTGGCGGTCGTCGACGGCCGCGGCCGTGTCGGCGCTTGGAAGTCGCTGCGCGACGCGGGTCATTGGTCGAAAGTGGTCGCGGTTCACTGGTGTGGTTGCGCTATGGCATCGCGGCCGATGCTCCGTAGGCCTCGTCCTTCATTGGCAGAATGGCTGCACCGCTGAGCGCGCGATCCGCTGAACGTACTGGTCACGCTGTCAATGAGTTCTGTGAAGATCGCACTTCAACCCCTCGCTGGAATTGGCCCTGCAATCAGGGCCACTGGAATGGGCATCTTGACCGGACTACGGAGGACCTCCGACCGGACTGCGGATGACCTCCGACTCCTGCCTTCCCGACCGAGATGAGGTGCTCTGAAGTAAGAGCCGAATCGATCGCGACGGAGGACGATATGACGACAAAGGCTTCCACCGGAAACGAGCACGTCAGTGTCGACGCGATTGACGTCGATGACCTGAACATTGCCATCACGCTTCAGAACCTTGAGGAGTGCTTGCGCAGCGTCACGCACTGGACCGACGAGTTGCCTCGGTACGCGAGTCGCGAGCAGGGTAAGGCGGACAGATTCGCGATTACAGCAGGAGTCCTGGCAGCAGTTACCGGTGCTTCGATCTATCCTGTCGCGCAGAGTGACGGTCCAGCCTGGCTGAGCCTCGTACTGGCACTCCCGGCACTTGTCGCAGCCATCTGTGCCGTATTCCCGAATGTGCGCAACTACTCAGAGATGGCTGGACGGGCTCGGGAACTTACCACCTCGTACGGCCCGTTGAAGGGGGTCTTCATGGACGCGGTCGAGGGTTACCCGACCCTGAGTCAAGACGAAGCGCACAAGTTGATGAAGAAGTTCCATCAGGTCAAGGGGAAGAAGGACCAGCTGCAACGTGTGCCAACCAGGTGATTATGCAAAGACCGGGCAAATAGCGGCGGTGTGACGCATCCTGGTGCCGCCCTGTACGCAACTGGATGTGGCGCTTGTGCAGTCTGAGCTGCAGCGCATGCGCGACGAGCCGGGCTTGCGTGGCGCGATCGAGGAAGCCGAATCGGACATCTCGATCTTCATCTACTGACGCGCTCGTCGCGGCGGCATGACGCGGGACCCTTTCTGTCAGCCGGGGTTGCACGCCAGATCAAAGTTCGATGCGTAATGGCAAGATGACTACATGGCATCGGACTCCCGGATGGTGGCATTGGGTTTCGGAAAGTTCGCGCGCGCCGACCGTATCTTCGCCCTGGAGCGCATCACCGGGGAGGAACGCGGCGATGGCCGCCGCACTCGAGTCTGGATCGACGGGGTCACCGACCCCTTGATCGCGTCCAGGACCGAGATCACAATCCTTCGCGATATGGGCCAGGAGTCCGCGGTCGCCGCACCCGAGCTCGACGAGGCAATGGACCTTGCCGCGCGTCTGGCGGCCGCGGCTGAGGAGGGTCGGGTGGATCTGAGCGATCTGGGTCGTCGTGCGCGACGCCTCCTCGCCACGACGACGCCATAGGAAGGGAGACCTCGACAGCCCGCCCCTTCGGTGAGTGACCCATCGCGGCGATGTAGCGCGCTCGCGGCGGAATGCCGCGCCACCTCTGCATGGGTTTCTCCACGGTGCCGGTGTGCCTTGCATGAGACGAGAGGTCAGGCGCCGTCCTCGGTCAGGGTGGTGGAGGGAAGCCAGTCGGCGCCGAGGAGCTGGGCGAGGGCAGTGAGGCCGGTGATGTCGCTTCCCACCGTGGCAGAGGCCGCAGCGATCCGCTCGACCATCAACCTGCCGACCTGCTCCTCGACGGTGCCCTCGGCGTACGCGATGTGCCACGGCGAGAGCTGGTGGTCGCGGTGGGTGCGGCCGGTCACCTGCCGTCCTGCGATACCCGAGAAGCGGGCCTGGTGGAAGACGCCGACCCGCGGCTCGCTGCTAGCCCGGCGACCGTCGGCGAGGATTTCGCCGGCGTGCAGGCTGATCGAGGCGACCGTGGTGAAGACGCAGGCCTTCGCCTGCCCGGTCTGGAACCGGAGCCGCTCGGCCTCTGCATCGAACCGGTCGCGGCCGTAGATCGTGGCGACCTCGAGGCCGGAGTCACGCAGCCGGTCGACGATCGGGTCGGCGGCGGTCGCGACGAACTCGACCGAGCACGCCACCTGTCGCTCGGCCTCGACCTGCTGGACGATCCAGGCGACCGTGGAGTCGACGCGTATCAGCCCGGCCTTCTGCCGGAAGCGCAGCAGCGCTGCCCGCCCTTTCGCGACATTGCGGCCACGCCGGGCGATGTCCATCTCGCGGCAGAACTCTCCCCATTCGGCCTCGTACGCCGTCCGCTCCGACGGCGTGAGTGCCACCGGCATGCCGGAGATCGGCACCGGCCCCCACGGCGCCGCGCGGTGCAGCATCGCGGGCGGCCGCTCGTCCTCGAGCCAGCCGCGTACCAGCTTGAGGTCCGCGGCGCGCCGCGCCGGGTCGGCGGTCCACGTTGCGCCGTAGCGTCCGCGCTCGACCCCGACGCCGTTGCGCTCGAGCGCGGTGGCGAACGTGGCGCCGGGCTGGGTCGCCGAGGTCCACTCCTGCATCGGCTCGCCGAGGACCTGCGCATAGGCCGGGGCGAGATATGGCAGGTCGAGCGGTGTGTGTCCGGGCGTCGCGGTCGTCGCGATGACGAAGGGTGCCTTGTCGTGCGGCCGCCCGTGGCCCGAGATCCGCGCCCAGAGCTTCCACCGCTTCGTCGTCGTACGTCGCAGCGCGTGGGCCTCGTCCGCGATGATCACGTCCCACGCGTGATCCTTGACCTTCTCCAGGCGGTCCCATGTGATCACGACCCACTCGAGACCGCCGTCGCCCAGCGCCGTGATCGTGCGGCACCAGTGGCCGATCGTGATCGCGGCGGGACGGTCGGCGACGACCAGCACCCGTCGCGCACCGCGGAGGTCGCCCACCGCTGTCGCCCCGAGGACCGCGGAGATCGTCTTGCCCACGCCGGGCTCATCGGCCAGCAGGAACTGCCGCCCGCCCGCCGCGGCGCGCGCCGCGATGGCGTCAGCAGCCTCGTACTGGATCCGTCGCGGCTCGAGGGCGTCGGTCGCCTCGAGGCTCTGCGTCGGAAGGTCGGGATTGAGGGTGCGCTCGATGAACCGACCGAGCGTGTGCGGACCCGGAGCGTAGGGCGCGAGGTGCGCCGGCACAGCGTGCCCGACGTACAGGTGGGTCTTGACTCCCGGGTGCCACGTGGCGCCCTCGACCTGGGTGCCGTAGGGGACGTCGAGCACCCACAGCCGCTCGCCCGGGCCGACGGCCGGCAACGGCCGCTTCGGATGTCGCGTCCCGCTCCGGCGCGGACGCCCGCCGCGGCGACGAGCACTGGATCGGCGAGGACTGGGCACACCCAGACGCTATCCTCCAGGCGAGCCGACCCGCCGCTCATCTTCGGCGGCGGGGACTGTTCGTACGCGCGGTGGCTGGTGCGCTGCGGGGATCCTCCGGCCAGGCGTGCTTGGGATAGCGCCCGCGCAGATCAGCACGAACGCCGGGGTAGCCGTTGTCCCAGAAGGACTCCAGGTCTGCGGTGACGGCTGCTGGGCGTCGCGCGGGGGAGAGCAGATGCAGCAGGAGCGGGACCTGGCCGTCCGCGAGGACCGGCGCTGCGGTCCAGCCGAAGACCTCTTGGATTCGCACAGCGAGCACCGGTTGTTCGGCGGAGTAGTCGATCCGCACGCTCGACCCACTGGGGACCTGCACTCGCTCGGGAGCCAGATCGTCGAGCCTGCCTGCCTGCGGCCACGGCACCATCGCCCGCAGCGCGGCAGCCACGTCGACGCGACGAAGATCCTGGGCCGAGCGAACCCGCGCCAGCTGGGGCCCGAGCCACGATTGGAGGTTCTGCGTCAGTGCCACGTCGCTCACATCGGGCCACGGGTCACCGAGCGCACGGTGCAGGAAGTCGAGGCGGGCGCGCAGCGCCGTGGCCGCCTCCGACCAGGCGAAGAGAGCGATTCCCTCCCTCGCCACCGCCTCTCGGATGGCGTCGGTCACGGCGTGGGCCGGTGGATCGCTGAGCGGGACGGAGCGGACCTCGATCGCACCCAGCAGCGTACGTCGGCGAGCCAGCACCCGCCCTCCGGTCCAGGTGACCTCGTCCACCTCGGTCCACAGGGACCCGGCCGCCTCCAGCGCGAGGTCCTCGGTGAGCGGGGCCGCCGCCCGGATCCGTGCTTCACGTTGCCCGGGCCGCCGCTCCGCGTCGCCGACCGCGAGCCACTCCAGTCCGACCAAGGGCCCCGAAGCACGCGGATCGAGCGCCGCGCCCGTCCCGGACGCCATCAGGTAGCTCGCGGAACTCGAGCGCTTGCGCGCAATCCGGCCCGGATGCGCCAGGGCCACCACCAGCCCCACCGCCACGTCATCGGTGAGTGCTCGGCCGTCGGTGCCCTGCTTCCCGACGACCTTCTCCAACCGGGCGACCTGGCCGCGCCACGAGCCTGCCCCCTGTCCGGCGCGCAGCGACCGGAGCGCGGCAACCAGGTCCCCGCCGGGAGCGCGCACGTCCTCGCTCAACATCGCGACCACCTCTGAGGCGCGCCTGGCCCCGACGAGACCAGCCCCGTCGATGAGGGCACGCGCCAGCCTGGGATCGGCCGGTACGCCGGCGATCACCCGGCCCCGCGGGGTGGCTCTCCCGTCCTCGGTCATCGCCCCCAGATCCACCAGCACCTCCTTGGCTGCCGACATCGCATGCGCCGGTGGCTGGTCGAGGAGCGCCAGGTCGTGCACATCGTCACTGCCCCAGCACGCCACCTCCAGGGCGAAGGCCGTCAGATCGGCGGTCGCGATCTCGGGCTCCGGGTGAGCGGCCAGATGCGCGTGCTCCGCCTCGGACCAACAACGCAGCACGGCGCCCGGCCCCAGCCGTCCGGCCCGACCAGCCCGCTGCTCGGCCGCTGCCCGGCTCACCGCGACGGTGACCAGAGAAGCCAGTCCGCGACGGTGGTCAGTGCGCGGCTCGCGCGAGAATCCGGCATCGACCACGACACGTACCCCAGGTACCGTCAGCGAGGACTCGGCGACCGCGGTCGAGACGATCACTCGTCGACGCGGGCCTTCGCTGAGCGCACGATCCTGCTCGGCGCCGGACAGACGTCCGTGCAGGGCGTGGACGGACGCGTCCACCCCGGCAAGGCGGCGTACGGTCGCCTCGACCTCCGCGACACCCGGAACGAAGACCAGGACGTCACCCTCGTGCTCGACGAGCGCACGACGTACGGTCGCTGCGACATGGTCGTGGAAGGCCGGGGTGATACCCCGGTCGTCGGTGCGGCGCACCCCCGCAGGCGGCGGGCACCAGACCGCTTGAACCGGGTGCAGAGCACCCGGGACGCGGATCACCGGAGCGGTGTGGACCACACCGAGCAGGGCGGCGGTCCGTTCGGCCTCGATGGTGGCCGACATCGCCACCAGGGACAGGTCCTCACGCAGGTGGGCCCGGATGTCGATGAGCAGCGCCAAGGTCAGGTCGGCGTCGAGGTGGCGCTCGTGCACTTCGTCGAGCACGACGGCCCCGACGCCGACCAGCTCGGGATCGTGCTGGATCCGCCGGAGCAGCAGGCCGGTCGTGACGATCTCGACACGTGTACGTCGACTGGTGCGTCGGTCTCCGCGCACGGAGTATCCGACCGTCTCGCCAACCGGTTCGCCCAGCAGGTGCGCCAGCCGACGGGCAGCAGCACGGGCTGCGATGCGGCTGGGCTGCGTGACGACGACCCGTCCGGCGACAACCTCGGCGACCGCGGGCGGGACCAAGGTCGTCTTGCCGGTGCCCGGCGGTGCGTGGACCACCGCGGCTCCGTGGGCACGAAGCGCCTGGTCGAGAGCGGCCAAGCCGGCGGTGACCGGGAGATCGGGCGGCGCGGCGAGCAGATTGCGCAGAGCGTCGGACACACCTGCAGTGTGCCTGACGTGCCTCGGTCGGTGTCGCGTCGGCGCCGAGGGCTGTCACCACGACGACGCCCGAGCAGACGAGCCCATCGTCCGACGTATCGCATCGGAGGTGATGATCTGGGACTGGTGGATGTGGGAAGCAGTACTGAAGGGCCATGTGTCTCAGGCTCGTCGCGTCCGCAGCCGGTCGCTATCCGGTGTCCGCAGCGCTCCAGCCGCTCGGCGCAGCATCGGCCACTCGCGCTTCCGTCCACCACCGCCTCAAGCCTCGACACAGTTGGTGCGCCCCACTGGCGGTGGATAGACGCATGCTCGAACGCACTCGCCGCGTTGATGCGTCGGCGTTCAACGCACAGGTGGGAGGCACGACCGGCGCCCGCAAGCGCGACCTTTCGGCGCCGGCGTTGTAGGCGCCCAGTGCGTAGCCCGTTGCTTCACCTATCGGCCGTTGCGGTAGAGAAGTTGACTCACCCGCTCCGGGTGATTGAGGACATCAAGCAAGTACAGGTACCCGAGTAGGCCGAGGTCATGAGGGATGTCGCCATTGTGATGAGCCAGGAGAGCGTCGGTCATGGCCTTCGCCGACTCCTTCTCGGCGCCGTGTCCGTGCGTCGCGTCCCGCAGAACCTTCAGATAGCGCGCGGCGGCGTCCTCTGCCGATAGCGACTGAGATTCAGACCTGCTGAGTTGAAGTTCGACCTTCTCGGTTCCAAGTTGACGGCGAATAAAGAAGCCGTCTTGCATCGCGCGTAGTGCACTGACCGCTCGTCTGGCGGCGGGAAGCAGCACTTCCCCTGCTTGTCGCGGTACCGAAGCCTCGAGTCGCTCGAGGACCTTCTCCGCGTGGCTGTGCTTGCACATGGTCAAGAAGTTGGTGCCGCGGACACCCTCGAGCGAGTCCAGCACGCTGAAGAGGAGCGTCCGTCGCGCATTCGTGTCGCGATGTGCTACCAGCATCGACGTCGTACGCCGAAAGACCTGCTCGATGGTGAGCAGCGCTTCGAGATGCTTCGCTGGACGGTAGTCGCCCGCTCCGTTCGTAAACGTGGCGAGGTCGCTCAGTACCCCGAAGAGGGCATTTAGGCGATCCACCCACCAGTGCAGAGATTCATGTCCCGCTTGGGCCGAAAGCTTGGGGAATCTGACGGCGTCGTCAGCCCCAGGGACGGAGATGAGATGCAGCATTTCAACTGCATCGCCCTCGGTTCCAGAAATGAAGGTACCGAGATCAAAGATGATCGAACCGAAGGACCTTACGACGTTGATGGCCCAGATGCCGGGGGTGCCAGCTGCGAGGAGTGGCCCGAGGTAGGCGTCGAACAGCATGACGCCGCTGTAGAGACCAGAGGAAGACTCGAACGCTTGACCGGCGCCGGCGGCCAGTTCCTGGAGGTGAGCGGCGTCCCCGATGCCAAGACGTGCGTCTTGTTCCATGCGAAGCCAGACTGACGCAATCTTGAGCCGGTGCATTAGAGCCTCGTTCACGTCAACAACGTGCACCCCAGTGTTGGGAAACGGCCCGTGGTCTGGGTCCTCGTCGAAGCGCACAGACTTGAGGAATTCGATGAAGTACCGGGCTTGCACCGGGAGGTCCTGGACCGGCATCACGAGCAGCAGAAGCTGCTGATGGTTGATGACATCGAGCAAGCCGCCTCCCGCCTCGGCCTTCATCCGACGTCGCTCAAGGGCGGGTCCAAGTTGCTCCGGCGCTTCGACGGAAACTCGTTCTGCGTAATTCGCCAAGTCGGCCCACCGAGGCGAAGAGTCACCCGGCTTCGCTATCGTGCGCAGTCGGACGAGATCGGGCCGTTGACGGTGGTACGACTCCGTTGTCTGGACGAAGAAGGAACCGTCCTCAGCCGGGCGTGACCGATAGTCCGATTCAGCGAGGAGTTGCTCGGGATTGCCGCCCCATAGCCAGGAAGGCAGAGTGACCCGAGCATGTATCGGCGGAACTTGTCCCACACGGGGATCCTAGTGTGTCACGTTGATCGCCCGGGTAACCCCCGCAGGCACGCGGCGTTAAAACGCGGGTGCCGGACGAGCGGCTCGCGGCAGATCAGGGCGGACACGGCTACGCGACGAAGAAGTGGAGCGCCCTCGTCGGTGTCGAGACCAGGCGATAGTCACCAGCGCGTTGCCTTTCGCGGGCGGGCTCGTTGAGGCTCGGGCAAGCCCGCTAGGTTGGCAGAATCGGAAGGTAGACGGTTGAACGAGCAAGACATCGTCGCTGCGATCCCCGCGGAGATCAGGGACGCGGTCGCAGGATCCGTCCTCTACTCCGGCCGGTCAGCATGGGTCAGATCCACCCGGCCAGAGATCTACCTGCTGGGGTACAACCCTGGTGGTGTCAGTGGCAGCGACGCCAACACATTGGGGCAGCAAGCAGCCAAGATGCTGGAGGCCGAGCGCTGGTCGAGCTACGAGGACGAGTCCTGGGGTCCTGCTAAAGGAATGTCCCCGATGCAGGTCCGTATTAAGGACCTGTTTCGTGAGCTTAAACTCGACCTCCGAGGCACCCCCGCCAGCAACGTGGTTTTTGCTCGCAGTTCCCAGATCGCTCACCTAGAGGGGTCGACCCGAAGGCAGTGGGAAACCGTCTGCTGGCAGTTCCACAAGACGATGATCGAACACCTCCAGCCGAAGATTGTCCTGGTCCTCGGCAACGAAGCTGAGGCCTTCGTCAGGACGCAGCAGCCCCCAGTCCCGGTCGTCAAGGTCCGGCACACCAGCCGCTCGGCTCGCTCTTGGGGTCTCGACGCTGCGCCGATTGTTCGGGCTGCGCTGGACAGGGCTCGAAACTAGCGCACAGAACCTAAGTGGGGAGCGGAAGTCTCGATGTGGTTGCCGCGCGGATATCGACTGATGCGCGTGTCCGATGCGGCGAAATGACGCAGGTGGTCGGAGGTGCGGTCCTGGCCAGCCCGGTAGGACGCCAGACGGCCAGGCGGGCTCAGCTCATACCGTGTCTTGCCCCTCCTCGAACTCGAGCGCCTCTCGGCGTAATAGGTCGACCTTGGTTAGGAGCGTTGGGTCAAACTGCACGAGCATTGAGGCCGTTTCGTTCGCTAAGTGGCACAGTGCCACGAAGGCATTGAAGCCTCTCCCCGAAGTCGTCAGCGCGTTGATGATGTTGCCGCACTCGGCCGTGCCTTCTGGGGCCATGTTGTAGATCCAGCACAAATTGAGAACGGGCTCTATCACCTCGACAGGTGTCTGGCTGGGCAACGATCGACGCAACTCGTCCAGCGGTAGTTTCTCGGCTTTAGCGTGGTGGATTGCCATCTTGGCGCGTCGAGCCACCAGGGAAGCCATGCCCATGATCGCGTAGCCCTGGCACCGGTCGTACGTCTCTATTACTTCGGCTTCCCGAAGTCTCCTCGGCAGCGTGCTGTCCGTCGCACTTGTTTGCAGCGCAATTAGGCGCCGCATCACTTCGGCACCGTTCGGAGGCTGGTCCGGGTCCGTGATCTCCATCCGGCCAGTGTGGATGAGCTACGGCCCCCATCTTGACGTGTTGTAGGAATCGCCCTCGGATTACCGCAGATGGGTGAGTGCGAAGTGCGGTTTCAATGTCGGGAGCACGTCATTCGGCTGCATCGCTAGCCCCTGCGCGAGGCCGTCGGTGAGGGCGCAGTGCTCGCTAGATGTACTCGGCCATCACGTTGGTGACAGTCGGCTGATCGGCGAAAGGGTGTCGATCGTCGATCCAGACAGCGACGGGCGTTGGAGTCGTATGGGTTGTCGGGGTCAGGGACGAGCGCGGCGCGGGTTTCGGTGAGTTCGATGCCATAGTCAGGCACGGTCTTGTGCCCGTGCTCTGCGGCGAGCTTTTTGAAGTCGGCTTCATGGAAGGATTCGCCGACAATGTTGTGGTTGCTCAGTTGTTCGGACCAGGGTGGGATGGGTCGCCCGTGGGAACCCGCGTTTTGCTGTTGGGATGGTGATCCTGGGTCCGCCGCGGTATCCGGCGACGCGGCGCCGTCCGCGAAGTGGTCCGTCCATTTCGTGCCGTCCCAGTAGCGCAGCCTTCCGGACCCGCCGGTGTCTGGATACCAGCCTGCAGGCGTCAGGGGCACAGTCGTCGATGGTTGGCGGCTTAGGTTCGCGTCCCTGAGCTTGCTGGCCATGGGTGCCTTCACCTTGCTCTGGTGTGCATGGGACGCCGACCCGGCTATTGCCTGATAGATGGCAGACATCGAGTCGCTGTGCTTGCGACGGAAATGCACGAGGGTCTTGCCCTGGTCGGTGACTAGTTCGATGTGCCCGTTGACAAGCGCGCTCGCCGGTTTGAAGTCCATCGATCGAAGTGATGCGACCGAAATCTGCCGGCTGCTGGCACCAAGTGCACCCTTGCCGAGTCCCCTGGCCACGATCGTGAGTGTCGAGCCATCGAATGCGATGTCGGCCCCGTAGCCCTCCGCCTGCATACCAAGTCCCTTCGTCGTCTGCAGGTGACGTTATCGCCGGAGCGGCTACGTCGGGGGCCAAACGCTCACCGGAACGCGGTCACTTGAGGCCGGGCCGTGGTCGTGATGCTCGGCGAGAAGCTCTCTATCGCGGTTCCGGGTTGGGAGCACCTGACGGTAGTCGGCGGTGTGACGCAGTCTAGTGCCGCCCCGTACGCGGCATGACCGAGTACATCTGCGGGACACTTCGTGGTGTGAGCAGACGGAAGTACGAGCAGCCAGGCCGGGCGAGTCGCGGAGACCTCGACGCTGCCCTGGAATCGGGGGACGATGCTTTGTCAGCGCAGGCGCTCGTCGGCCTGGTCTTCCACGACGACGGCTGGCGTTGGTGCCAGAACAAGTGCCTCGAACTGCTCGGTCATCAGAGTTTCAGGCTGCGCGGGATCGCGATCACTTGCCTGGGGCACATTGCACGGATCCACGGGCAACTGGATGTGGCGCTTGTGCAGTCTGAGCTGCAGCGCATGCGCGACGAGCCGGGCTTGCGTGGCGCGATCGAGGAAGCCGAATCGGACATCGCGATCTTCATCCCACTGATGCGCTCGTCGCGGCGAAAGGACGCGTTCTCCTTCCGCTCCGAACTACGCTGAGGAGTCGGGGCTGGAGGACAGCGATCCGCCGTGGACATCGAGTGGGCTCGCGAGCAGCTGACGACGTACCTGGAGCTCGAGAAGCTTGCGGTGACGCCGTCCCGGCCGGCGACTACTGGAATGAGCGTGCGAGAGCCTTCAACGACAAGGCCACAGAGCTCCTGCCGACCGTCACACGGATCTTGGAAGCGATCGGTGCACCGCCCACGGAGCCGCTGCTTCCGCCGTCCTACGCGTCCGCACCGACGGGGCGTCTTGTGCGCCAGAGCTTGGGCATCCTCCGAGATGGAGAAGAATGGCGCGTCCGACTCGCTCCAGACGAGCCAGAGGCCCGATGTTGACCGCCGATGGTCTGCACCCGTCGATATGGCGAACGGCTAGCGCCTTTTGGGAGACCGGACAGCGTGCGGCAGCAGTGGAGTACGGGGCGAAGTCGCTTACCGCGCACATCCAGCAGAAGTCGGGATCGAAACTGGCGGACCGGGAGTTGGCTGCTGACGTCTTCTCGCCAAAGCCACACAAGGCCCACTCCCGACTCTGGCTCCCGGGCGATAGGGGAAACGACACCTGGCGCTCTCGACAAGATGTTGTCCACGATCTCGCGATGGGGGCATAGGCGGGCGTCCGGAATGTGGTGGCCCACTCTTTAGAGCCCCAGCGGTCCGACCAGGAAGCCGTCGAGTACTTGGCCGTGCCTTCGACGGTTGCGCGTTGGACCGACGAGTTGACCTTGACATCGCCCCAAAAGGAATAGCCGCCACGCGGTGGATCGACGCAGGTGTCCGGACCCCCAGTCGTGCAACGGACCCGAGAGCGGGTGACGACTGCAGGCACGAGTGACTTGCTGTCCTGACGGCATGCGAGCCATGCCGTCGAGGTGCCGAGCACGCAACCATGCGTCGTGGGCGACTTGGGCCATCGCTCCAGCCTGAGCGCCATCCGAGATATATGCGTGTGGTTGACCGCCGTGGTACAAGATGGTCATGACCTCGCTCGGCGACATCCTGAATGCCACTCAAGCCAAGATGCTTGCTGACATCAAAGCCAATCGTGCGGCACTCGAGAACTCAACCACCAAAGGCACCACTGCCGAACAGTTCGTTGCGGCTTTCCTGCGGAATCATCTGCCAGCAGGGGTCGGCGTCACAAGCGGAGAGGTCATCGACAGCGCGGGGCACCGCAGTCGACAACTTGATGTGATCGTGTATGACGCAATCCGTTGCCCGATGCTGTTCCGATCGGCCGAGGACAACGTGACGCTGGTCCCTATCGAGGGCGTGGTCGCCGTGATCGAAGTGAAGATGGCTTTGAAGAGGGCTGACCTCAAGGGAATTCTGGCCAACTGCCTCTCGGTGAAAACGATGGAGCGTTCAGCGTTCATGCCGTCGCCGGACGGTCGCAGGTTCTACGTGTATGAGCGGGTCTGGGAGGCTCCGCCGCCGTACTACTCGCTGTTTGCCTTTGACAGCGACAACATGTACGCAGGTCCGCTCAACGAGCTTCAACTCGATCTGCCTGCCCACCACCGGATTGACTCCGCCTGCTACCTCACCCGCGGCGTGAACTTGAACTCCGGTCTAGAACTCGACGACGAAGGCGACTCCATCGCACCGAGAATCACCGCCTCTCCATCCTCGCACGGCTTCCTCCTGGACGCGGAGAGCAACAAAGCGTTGCTTATGTGGTTTCTGAGCCTGGCGACGCACATCTCTGAATTCACTCGGCCGCCCATTAACCTGTTGGCTTACGCACGAGACGAACTTAACGTGAGTGGCACCGCTCCGGGCGAGGGCGTCAGTGAACGTCTTCGCGCCCGTGCACACGAACTCATGGAGCAGCTCACGGGCGTGCCATCGGCAGTCTTCCAGAAGATTGCCAGTCAGGAGCCGCTGACACCTGAGGAGGCCGCAGCGGTCGCTGCGACCGAGCCCACGATGGACAAGAACGGCGAAGTGACCGTGAAGACCCTGCGGCAACGCGGACTGCGCTGACCGAGGGCCTCCATCTCGTAGGGTATGTACTCGGCGAACACTTCATCGCTGGGTTCGTCCAACGCCCCTCTCCATCGATGGCGGCTTGGCGACCGAGACCGACGACACGGGCCGAGCACACCTCGCCACACCGGGGGGAGGGGGTGACGCGCCTCATCACATCACCTCGCGCCGACTCGCGCCGAACGCTGCAGCGCCGTACTCATCCGCGCGCCGCTTGCAGCCTGCACGAGATCCACCGCGCTTACTCGGCACGAACTTCTTCTCGGATCATGCTGGTGCAATCATGAGAATCCGCCAGCTAGCGACAATGGACCTCGGTCTGTTCGTCGTGGTCTACGTGCCAGGCGACGGACTAACGTGCCGCCCCGGATGCCTCATCGATGTCGGCAACTTCGGTAGCGGCAAGAAGCGACGATGCCTGGTGACCCAGTGCCTTGTCGAGCGCCGCACAAACGGCGAGCCATCGGTGAGCCCAACCTCTATCTCTGGCGGCCTCGGCGCGCGTCCGCATGGTGTGGCTAATCGACCCTTTTGCGTTGTCCTTGATGCGGTACTTGACTATGTTATCTCCAGCATCGACCTGGAAATCGGAGAAGTGATTCGAATTCGCATTCCGCGCGTCGCGCATCCATTCATCTGGAAACAGTCCCTCGATAGCGAATCCGGCCCGCACGTACACGTATTCCTTGTTAGAATTGAACGGCACTCCAACGTTGTTGAAATATGCGCTCAGGTCACTCACCGCCCTAATGCCCGCCTCGTCAGCGTCGAACAGGCTCACGGTCGGTTGTTCCTTCCGAAGGATTTCATAGTTCGCGCGAACAAAGCCTGCGAGATGCGACGCTCCGCCGCGGTCGCTAATCGTCGCAGTTCGAAGAGAAGGCCAACTGCAATCCGGCCAGTCTTCGCTGATCTTTAGAAACCATCGCAGGTACTCAGAATCCGACTGCCCCTCGGTCAGGACGGACACGGTCCCTAGTGAGAAGTAGTCGGCGAATCTGAGGCCGAGGCCTTTTCTGAGCACCACCGTCGCCTTCTCGTGCGACTTGAAAGATGCGATCTCGGTGCATCCTTCCGAATCGAGACTGGTTCCAATTACCCGTCGCGGATCGTGGGGTACGAATGCCATCGAGTGGCTTGTCATGGCGAGCGTCGAAGAGTTCCCGAGCTTCTCGAGAAGTCGGGTTGCACTATGGGAGAGCTGCGGATGCAAGAACGACTCCGGTTCTTCAATGAGCCAGATGGCCTTCTGCCCGCGAGCAGCCTCCATGTTGGTGACCCACTGAAGTGTCGCCATGAAAGCCAGGCTCTGGATCCCCTGGCCCTTTCGTGCGAACGGAGTTTTGTAAGGGTCGCTCAGATAAAGGTCGAAGTCGCTTAGCATGTTTTCCATCGAGCCTCCTCGAAAACCAAAGGATGCTGTTAACCCGTCGATGCCACTGGCCGCAAGCGCGCTCGTGATGTTCTTCGAAACATCGTCCAGCTTGGTTTCAATTTCACCTAGAAGCGGCTCGAGTACGCCCACCACGACGCCGCGAATGAGCGGGGTCAAGACGTCGTCAATGAGCTCGTGCATACTCTTCTCAGATGGAATGAAATGGCACTCGAACTCGGAAAGGAGGTCAACTACCATCTGCTTCTGGAGACGGCTAATGGCGGATTGTGTCGTACCATCCTTCGGTCGCTTCTGGTTGGGGAAGAAGTTGTATACAGGGGTGTTGGAAGGCGAGAATGTCAGATATAAAGCGACGGTTGGATTTGGTCGCGTGAGGCTATACATCGCGTAGAGTCTGTCTAGCGCATCATAGAATTCGGAATCCTGACCATGGGGATCGCCTTCGAAATAGCCGACGATGCTGGTTCGCGCGCCCTTGCCGCGAGGCGAGTCGATGTCAACGTGATAGTCGTGGGTGTTCTCATGGCCGGTAAAGAACATCTGCACCGAGTGCAGAAGATTCGTCTTGCCGGTGTTGTTGGGACCGATGATAGTCATACTTTCGCGAAGATCGAGGAACTGTTCCTGCGTCCCGATAGTGCGAAAGTTCTTAACCCGGATCCCAGTTATTCTCACCCGGGTACCCTACCGAAGCCAGATCAGGGTTGGGGTGCCTTTGGTATCAGCGGCTGATAGGTCGTCCGGCCCGGCCCCGTTGAGGTGCCCTCGCGCCAAGGCTGGCGCTGGCGCCGTGGCGATCAGGTATGTAGGGAGTTAGAGTCTTGCAGCTCCGACAGAACGGGGGCCTTCCCAGTGAGTTCGGAGGCGCGGACCGAGCCAAGTTCTGTGGTCAAGTCGTGAGTCATTGTGGGCGAATCGACGCACAACGGCCAACGCCAACGGTCAACTCCCCCGGCGACGTGGTCGTACACGTCACGGCTCTCGGGCTGGAAAGCCCGTCACACCTCTAGATCGAGTGTCGTGTATCCACGGAGAGGAGTAGACCAATGCCGACCCGACCCGCTCGATCTGCGCCGACAACTTTCCCACCGCCGCTTCTCAACGTCGACGAAGCAGCGGCGTACCTCAACGTGCCCCGGCGCTGGGTGGCGGACGCGGTACGTCAGCACCGGATTCGATACACGCGGATTGGGAAGCACGTGCGCTTTCGCATCGAGCACCTCGACGAGCTCGTTGCCGCTGGCGAACAACCCGTGACTGTGCCTAGCGAGGAAAGCGTCCTCACCCTCAGGCCCAAAGGGGCGAGCCGTTCGCGTCTTTGACCTTCAGGACTGTCCTGATGGTCGGTTGGCGAGGCGAGACGATGCCACGCCAACCGACCAGGCAGCGCAAGACCGATGCCCAACGATCCGGTTGCTCAGGCGACCGCGGCGTCGACTCCGCCGCGCAGCAGGTGGAGAGGCGGTCGGATCTGCTTGCCGCTCAGCACGGCGTCGACGATGTCAGAGATCAGCTCATCCCCGGCCGGCAACAGGTGGCCATAGGTGTCGATCGTGGTCGTGATTGACTCGTGTCCCAGCCGTGCCTGGATGTGCGGCAGCGGGGCGCCACCGGCGATGAGCCACGACACGTGCGTGTGCCGCAGGTCGTGGAACCGGAACGACGCGATCCCGTCCTCGATCACCTCATCCATCAGCGGACGCCAGACCCGGGTATAGAAGTCCGAGTTGTGCACCGGCCGACCAGTTGGCGAGACGAACACGAAGTCGTTCGCGGCCTTTCCCTCGATCAGCTTCTCCAGGATGGTCGCCATGCTCGACGAGATCGAGACCGTACGCCTTGACTTCGGTGTCTTCGGGTTACCGAGGTAGTGCTCGCGCATCGTGTGCTTATCGCGGATCTGCTTCTTCAGCCACGACGGGACCTCGGTCTCACCGTTCTCCCCCACGCGCTTCCACGCCTTGTTCACCCGGATCGTCCGGTTGCGCAAGTCGACGTCACTGACCCAAAGCGCGGTGATCTCACCGAAACGAAGGCCAGTTCCGGCGGTGGCCCGGATCAGGTCGGCTGCGGAGTAGGAGTAGCCGTCGGCCTTGGCCACGACAGCTGCGAACTCGTCCTCCGACAGGAACCGCAGCTCCGCCTGGGACTGCTTGACCCGTCGACGCTTCGGAGCCGTCCGGGCACACGGGTTGACGGTGAGGAAGCCCTGCTCCACGGCATAGTTGAAGACGCCGTACATCAGACCGTGGTAGTTCGCCTTCGTCTTCAGCGCACGGTCCCAGTCAATCAGCCAAGCCTTCACCTCCGGCTCGCTGATCGCCGACACTGGCTGCGCGAACGGCAACCGCCCGCGGACCTCCAGGCGAGCGAGCACGCGCACCTGCGAGAGATACTTCTTGCGCTGGCCGGGCGTGATGTCGACGATCTGGCGGATGTACTCCTCGCCGATCGTGGAGAAAGCAGGAGCCTCCGCGGTCGGATCGCCGCCGTTCGGACGTACGAACCCCTCGCCCTTCACCCAGCCGTCGGGCCAGTGGCTTCCGGCGGCCACGACCATCTTCTGGAATCCCTCGGCACGAGCCAGATTCTGCTCGCTCGTCCCCGCACTGAACGCCTCGAACTGCTTCTCACCATCACGGCCGCCGCCGAGCCGCCATACGACGTACGCCGACACCACCTTGTCACTGCGCTTGTGCTTCTCGATCCACACCATGTTCTGCACCTCCGTGCATCAGGTGCGAATCCGTGCCCGGACACCGGGCACAACACGGGCCAGAACAGGAGGCAACGGGAGGTAACGGGAGGTCACTTCACGCCTGAATCGGCCAAAAGTCGGCCTGACCTGCGGGGTTTATGTCGGTTCAAGTCCCCCCTCGCGCACAAAGAGAAACCCCAGGGAGACCTGGGGTTTCTCGCATTTCACGGGAACCCTCCGACCGCGGGCACCGGATGCGCCCAGGTGGCGACATCCGCTGGCCCGAGACCGAGGGGAATCGCAACGTACGCACCCCGGACAGGCCTGGCCGGAGGGCGTCGGCCGGGGTCAGATCAGAAGGCCTCCGCCGGGCACACGGGCGAGGGAGTCGAGCATCTGGCCGAGTGTGTCCGGGGCATCCACGTGGGCGAGGTGACCCTGACCGGGAAGCCGATGGACCTCGGCATCGCGAACCCGCTCCCTGACCTGCTCGAACGATGTGCCGTACGGCGCCGTGCCGACGTTGTGCTCGCCGATGAGCAGGTCGATCAGGCGCGCTTGCGAACCCAACGTCTCCGGCATCTCCGCCCGGGTGAGGGCGCCGAGCTCGGCGTAGAGCGGTTCGCTGAGGCGGCACAGCGTGGCCCAGGCGTCGCGGTCGGCCCGGAGGGTCTCGACGTGTTCCGCCGAGAACCCGGAGACCTCGCGGTTCACGATCTCGACGCTGCGGTCCCGATCGCCGAGCTCGTCCGCCTTGCGCAGGGACGGCAGCGCGTCGGCTCCGAACCCGGGCGCGACCGGTTCGTACGCGATGACGTGCTCGACCGGTCGCTCCGAGGCGAGCAGGAGCGCGATGAGACCGCCGTAGCTCCAGCCGACGATGTCCCGCGGCTCACCGAGGCGTTCGATCACAGCCTTCAGGTCGTCGACCTCGGTCCGGATCGAATAGCCCTCCCCGAGCGGGCCCGACGGGACACGCCCTCGGCGGTTGACGATCGAGACCGACGGCCACCGGGTCGTGGCCCTGGCGACGTGCCGCCATCCGTGGGCATCACTCATGACACCGGGAACGACGAGCAGACCTGGACTCTGCCCGTCTCCGTAGACATCGACGGTGATCGAACCGCCAGCGGCCGTTGGGACGGTTTTCTGAAACGTACGCTCCATAACTCTTATTATGAAACGAGCGCTCTATAATTCAACCCATGACCTCCCGGCCCCTCGGACGTCCGCCGATGTTCGACCGTGACGATGCGGTGCTGGCCGCCGCGCGGCTCTTCTGGAGCCGGGGATACTCCGGCACGACCACGCGCGCGCTCAGCTCTGCTCTCGGGATGTCCACCTCGAGCATCTATGCCGCGTTCGGCAGCAAGGCGGGCCTCTTCGAGGAGGCCGTCCGCACCTTTGCAGAGCGTTACCGGACCATCTATGCCGAGGCGTGCTCTGCGCCCGATCTCGGCGATGTCCTCGAGCGGCTCCTACGCCGTTCGGTCGAGGAGTTCACCCAGCCGCGCGCCTATCACCCGGGCTGCCTGATCAGCAGTGCCGCGATGACGGACATGCCCGACACCATCGACACCCGGACCTACGTGAGCGACCTGCACGCCTCCAACGAGCAGCTGCTCCGCGCGCGCATCGAGCGAGCACGCGACGACGGCCAGCTGCGACCCGACATGGATCCGTCGACACTCGCCACGCTCGTGCAGACGCTCTGGCACGGGCTCTCGACGCAGTCCAACCAAGGCCTCGACCGCGACAGGCTCCTCGAGATCGTCGACGCCGCACACGCGACGCTCCTCGGTCAGGCAGCCCGGGCGGGTGACCAGCGACCCGACGGCAACGTTCAGGCGCCCGCGTAGGTCACAGGGTCGACTGGATGCCGGCGAGGAGCTGGCGGGCCATCACGATCCGCTGGACCTGGTTGGTGCCCTCATAGATCTGGGTGATCTTGGCATCACGCATCATCCGCTCGACCGGGTAGTCGCGGGTGAACCCATACCCACCCAGCAGCTGCACCGCGTCGGTGGTGACCTGCATCGCCACATCGGACGCGAACGCCTTCGCGGCGGCACCGAAGAACGTCAGATCCTTGTCACCGCGCTCCGAACGCCCCGCCGCGGCATAGGTCAGCTGACGGGCGGCCTCGATCTTCATCCCCATGTCAGCGACCATGAACTCCACACCCTGGAACTCCGCGATCGCCTTGCCGAACTGCTTGCGCTCCTGGATGTAGCCCAACGCATAGTCCAACGCACCCTGCGCCACACCCACAGCCTGGGCCGCGATCGTGATCCGGGTGTGGTCCAGGGTCTGCATCGCATAGGTGAACCCCTTGCCCTCCTCACCGATCAGCCGGTCCGCAGGGATACGCACGTTGTCGAAGTACACCTCGCGCGTGGGGGATCCCTTGATCCCGAGCTTCTTCTCCGGGGCACCGAAGGACACCCCCTCATCAGACTTCTCCACCAC